>NZ_JACJOR010000521.1:0-13716 GCF_014695615.1 Leptolyngbya sp. FACHB-711 | reverse complement strand
CCACCCTGACGCTGAAAGTATCCGTTCCCATTCGGGGCGGCTTTAAGCTGATCGCCCGTAAAGGCAAAACGTTTCAGGAAGTTTTTGTATTAACCCAGTTGAGTCAGGCAGCACTGGAAGAGGCAGTAGGCAGAATATTGCGGAAGGGGTAAGTGAGCGGGTGTGGGATTGGGCGACGAGGCGATGGGGCGATCGGGGGCAGGTCAATCGGTGGCTGGCTTGTTAGGCAATCGGGTTAGGCAATCGCGTTTTTGACAGAGTATAGCCAGAGCAGTTCTGTAAATCATAGAACACTACAACTCGCGCACCTCAATACCCCACCCCCTTATCTTCCCACTCACCCATCCAGCCATCCACTTCTCCACTCCTTCAGGGAGCCATCACCGTCAACCCACCCGGCACACAATTAATCTCAACCGGAGTTGTGCCAATGATTTCGCCGTCCAGCACTACTTTCTGCGGCGGATTGGTGGTGACTCGTAGTTTCTTTGCGCCCATATGAACAATATCAGGACTCTCAGAGGGCTTCAGCAGAGCTGATCCAATCAAACGAGCGATCGTACGAATGGCTTCAAGCTTGGTTTTTGCACTGGCGATCGTCACGTCTAGCAAGCCATCGTCGAATACCACCTGTCCGATGCCCTGCGCTAGAACAGAAGTAATCGGGGCAGCGTTAGCGATCGTGATCGCGCCTGCCTGAAAACACTCAACATGACCATCAACTTCGATCTCGGTGTCAAACAATTGCTGCTCGTCGAGCTGTTGCCAACCTGCCATCAAATATGCCAGCGCACCCCAGCGGTCTTTCGCAGCGCGATCGGCACGGTCGACGGTTTCTGCTTCCAGCCCGATGCCTGCCAGCAGGATCATGGGCAACCCATTACAAAAGGCAGCATCGACAACTCGGCGGTGTCCGGTAAGAATCGTTTGGCAAGCTCCACGAATCGGATTGAGGGCAGTGGGAATTCCCAGTGCGGAGGCAAAGGCATTGGCAGTACCTCTGGGAATGATGCCGAGCGGAATATTAGTGCCAATTAGTTTACCTGCAACGGCTGAAACAGTCCCGTCGCCACCAGATGCCAGTACGAGATCGGCTTTGGCATCGATCGCTTCTTGCGCCAGTTTTTCTGCGCTAAGTTCCACGGTAGTTTCATGTACGACAAGCTGCATGGCGGGTTCCAGCAGATCGCGAATAAGCTGCAACTCCTGTTCTGAATTGCCCTGTCCCGATACGGGGTTAAAGACTAGATGGGCAACCTGTGTTCTTGCCAGAGCTTGGATAATTGCTTGAGCCGTGGCAACGTTAGTTGCAAACGGAATGTTGTGGATATTGCAAATTCTGGTAATCAGATCGATGCCTGGCTCGTGCCGCTGCGCGTAGAGCGTGTCTTCTAAAAAAATAACCGCGCTAACATGACCTGCGGTAATTTCTGCGGCAACCTGTGCGTCTCCTCCGATCGCCCCAGGCCTCAGAATCTCGATCGGCAATCCCAGCGTATCTTGAATCCGATGACCTGTGCCTCCGGTTGCGATCAGGTGGTAGCGGGAGAACACCGGCAATCGATCGCGCAGCAGGGCTAGTAGATCGTCTTTACGGCTATCGTGAGCGATCAGAGCAATGGTGGCAGGCATAGAAAAACCAGATTTGTAAAGTTTTCTTCAGAAGGAAGAAGGGGTCATTAAATTGTAGAAATGCTCCAGTGCAGTCGTGTCATACCTGCGGCAGGATTTTGCTAGCAATTCGTGACGATCGGTGAAGGCGTTGAGGAAACAGCGTTTTGTAGAATGTTCTTATGAAAACATTTTAGGATTCCAAAAAACACAACGATCGAAATAATCAGGAATCTTCTGGGCTAAAGGGTGTTTGAATTCAGGTTGAGGGTCAGTGGAAAGGTTTGAGCTTCTCTTGGATTTTTTATAAAAACCCTAAGCCATGAGAGTCTGAGCCGGCTGAGTGGATTTCGTTTTCCCCTTTAAGATCACTGCTTGAGACCACTGCTGCAATTGATTCTGAACGATACTTAAGCAAAATCAAAATCAGTAAAAACTGAGCTGAATTAATATGCAAGAACTGACTCGTCCGACCTTACCTGAGACAGCTTCCCACACCGCCGCTCCTTCACGGGCTGAGCTTGAAGCTTTCTGGATGCCCTTCACTTCCAATCGGCAATTTAAAGACAGTCCACGCCTGTTTACTGCCGCGAAGGATATGCATTACACCACCGTCGACGGGCGACAGGTACTAGACGGCACGGCGGGACTCTGGTGTGTGAATGCGGGTCACTGTCGATCGCAGATTGTTGAAGCAGTCTCGAAGCAGGTGGCAACGCTCGATTTTGGTCCAACGTTTCAAATGGGGCATCCGGGACCGTTTCAGCTTGCCGATCGCCTGATAAAAATGACTCCCGGCTTTGATCACGTCTTTTTTGCCAACTCCGGTTCAGAAGCAGTCGATACTGCGCTGAAGATTGCGATCGCCTATCACCGGGCACGAGGTGAAGGCACGCGGCAGCGATTAATTGGACGAGAGCGTGGCTACCACGGCGTCGGGTTTGGTGGCATCTCGGTGGGCGGCATTGGTCCGAACCGCAAGTTTTTTGGCGGTTTGCTGACGGGCGTGGATCATCTGCCTCATACACACAATCTCGAACACAATGCCTTTAGCCACGGTCAGCCGGAATGGGGTGCACACCTGGCAGATGAGCTCGAGAAAATTGTCGCGCTGCACGATGCCTCGAATATTGCGGCGGTGATTGTGGAACCCGTGGCAGGTTCGACCGGAGTACTGATTCCGCCAAAAGGCTACCTGGAGCGGCTGCGGGCAATTTGCGATAAGCACGGCATTCTGCTGATTTTTGATGAGGTCATCACCGGATTTGGACGACTGGGAGCTAGCTTTGCTACAGAGTATTTTGGCGTTAAACCCGATATGATGACGGTTGCTAAAGGCATTACCAACGGTACTGTGCCAATGGGAGCCGTCTTTGTGCGTGAAGGAATCTATGATGCCTTTATGAATGCGCCAGACAACGCGATCGAGCTATTCCACGGCTACACCTACTCCGGGCATCCGGTGGCTTGTGCGGCAGGACTGGCAACGCTAGAGATTTACGAGCAGGAAGGCTTGTTCGATCGCGCCCGTGAAATGTCTGCTTACTGGGAGTCGGCAGTGCATTCGCTGAAAGGACAGCCCCATGTGATCGATGTGCGTAACCTGGGACTGGTTGCCGGAATCGAGCTGGAGCCGATCGCCGGAAAACCCTCGGCTCGTGCTTTTGAGTGCTTTTTGCGCTGCTACGAGAAGGGCCTGCTAATTCGCACCACAGGCGATATCATTGCCCTGTCGCCGCCTCTCATCATCGAGAAGCACCACATCGATCAGTTGGTTGAGATGCTAAGCGAGGTTTTGCGCGATTTGCCGTAGCCTCTAAGAATGGGTGAAAGAATCGTCGTTATCACCCGGCCGGCCTGCTAGCGGGTCAATTCTGAGAGAAACTTAGCCTCTTCTCCGTTTCTAAGTTCCCCAAAGTTGGGAACTAAAGGGAAAATCAAGGGGGCGATCGGCAGATTTACAACTCCTCACGTTCTCTCTGCACAGCAATTACGAATCAGGACGCATAATTCAGAGCGTTCAAAGTCCAAAGTCTTGTGAAACAATGAACAGGGGGAGAATATCCCCCATTTTCTTTATCTCTTTCCTATTCCTCCCAATCGATTGCATGGCTCTTCAACTGCGTGTCTACGTTCCCCCCCACCCGCTAATCAAACACTGGCTGGCAGTGTCTCGTGATGAAGCAACGCCCTCGGTGCTGTTTCGTAGTGCGATGACTGAGCTAGGCAGATGGCTGACTTATGAAGCAATCCGCGACTGGTTACCCACGATCGAAACCGAAGTGAGCACGCCTCTGGCAACTTGTCCGGCGACGTTTATCAACCCAGAAGTTCCGGTAGCAGTGGTTCCCATTCTGCGGGCAGGGCTGGCGTTGCTAGATGGCGCACAGGCACTCTTGCCGCTTGCCTCGGTTTATCACATTGGCGTGGTGCGAAACGAAGAAACACTCGAACCCAGTGTCTACCTGAACAAGTTTCCTGAGAAATTCGACCCGCAGACGCGAATTCTAATTACCGATCCCATGCTGGCGACAGGTGGCTCGATGATGACGGTCATGCAAGAATTAACGCGACGAGGCGCTGATCCAAGCCTGGTAAGAATTATTGCCGTTGTTACGGCTCCGCCTGCCCTACAGCAGCTTAGCAATGCCTTTCCGGGTCTGGTCGTGTATGCGGCGACGATCGATGAAGGTTTAAACGAAAAAGGCTACATTGTTCCTGGATTGGGCGATGCAGGCGATCGAACGTTTGGCACTTAAGATTGGCACGAAACCTTAGCGTCATAAAAGGAGAATTGCATGAGCCAGCAGGGAAATTTTATTGGTGGCTTTTTGTTGGGAACGGTGGTCGGTGGTGTGGTTGGTGGCGTGATCGGTGCGCTGGCAGCGTCCCGGCTCAATCAAGAATCTGCGGGATCTGAAAAATCGTTCTCCAAGCTGGATAAAGCCGAAAGCAAGCCCACAAAGCGACGACAGCTTAAAGCCCCGACCGAGCAAAATATGGAAATTGCGCGGCGAGGCTTAGAAGACAAAATCGCTCAGCTGAATGATGCGATCGACGATGTGCGACAGCAGCTTGGAACGGTGAACGGCACATCAGTTCAGGGAAACGGCGAACAGGTCGTCTCTCAAGATCCGTAGATGCTCTCTGGCTGCTGGACGATTTGCTGACGATTAATGATCAAGATGCTCAGTTCATACCCAGTTCATGAGCAGTTCAGCATGATCAGCACTATCGGCTGCGAAGAGTTTGGGTGAGCGTGTCGATCGAGGCTTTCAGGTCTTGCTGTGAGGCGATGATTGGATCAACGAGGTCTTCTGCAACTTCCTCTTCGCGCAAAAATCGTCTTTTGGCAGCTTCAAACGATTGGATAACCAAAAAGAGAACGAACGAGATAATCAGAAAATTAAGCACCGCAGCGAGAAATACTCCATATTTAATTCCATTGATTTGAAGCTGGTTAATGTCTTGTAAGTTGGCAGCTTGCAGTGCCGGATTGAGGAGCAACGGAGTAATGATATCTTTCACAAACGAATCGACAATCTGGCTGAAAGCAGCTCCAACCACGACTGCAACGGCAAGATCAAGGACATTGCCCCGCATGACAAATTCACGAAAATCTGCCAAAAACCCTGTTGCAGCGCGTCGTCCTCTTCTGACTGCCATTGTTTCTATCCTTTGTTTTTATACACGAATGTTTTTACACACGAATGCTTCTACACGCGAATTTAGTTCTGGGTGAACAACTGCCGCTAATCTCCTGTTTCTAAAGAAAAAAGTCAACCCGTTTTTCACAAATTTCTTACCTTTGAGGGAGATGTCTGCTGACGCGATCGAACCCAACGTGCTGCAATCCGCTCTGCTTGCTCATTTGAATCACCTCATTCGCGATCGCGATCCCTATTTTGCCAGCCAGGGACATTTTTACGTGCGGGAGTATGTGCGGGAGCAGTTGATTCAGTGGGGCACGATCGAAACCCATGAATTCACAGTGCGGGGCGGCCTGCATCAAAATTTGATTCTCGATTTGCCCGGTAAAGCGACTCGTCCGCCGATTTTGATTGGCGCACATTATGATGCTGTTCCGGGTACGCCAGGGGCAGATGATAATGCTTCAGGCGTTGCAGTGCTGCTGGAACTGGCGCAAATTTTTGCAGCGGAGCCTGCCCGTTATCCCCTGCGGCTGGTTGCCTTTGATATGGAAGAGTACGGCTTACTAGGCAGTGCAGCCTATGCGCGCGAGCTGAGACAGCAGAACCAACTCCTGCGGCTCATGATTTCGCTAGAAATGCTGGGCTACTGCGATCGCGCTCCTCAATCCCAGAAATATCCGGCTTTTCTCAAGTATTTCTATCCCGACCGCGGCGATTTCATTGCCCTGGTGGGAAACGTGCAGACCACGCTGGATCTGATCCGACTTCAGCGACAAATTCGTACTGTGGGCAGGGTCGGCTGTGAATGGCTGCCTGCCGGAAAGCGAGGCATGATTGTTCCCGTAACACGCAGCAGCGACCATGCTCCTTTTTGGGACGAAGGCTATCCGGCAATGATGATCACCGATACCGCGTTTCTGCGGAATCCGCACTATCACAAAAGCAGCGATCGGCTAGACACCCTCGATCTGGAGTTTTTAGCACGGGTTTGTTCAGGGCTGGTTGCGGGAATTCGATCGCTTTAAGCGACGAGGAAAATTTGCGCTGCTCCGGTCGATTTGCGCTAATCTAATACGCACTTTCCACTTGTTTCTGCACGTTAAAGGCTCCGATCGCTGTGAAGCTCCGACATTTCATTCCTTTTTTTGATTCCTCAGCTCAGGACTGGGGACAGGAAAGCCGTCTGCTGCGCTGGCTTACCTTTTTGTGGCTATTGGTCGGTTTAGTGGTGATGTATTCTGCGTCCTTTGCGGTGGCAGATGCGAAGACGGGCGACGGGCTGTATTACTTCAAAATTCAGTTGTTGTGGATTTGTTTGGGCATGATGGGGTTTAATGTCCTGGTGCATTCGCCCCTGCGCTTTATTCTCGGATTGGCAAACTGGGTTTTGCTGCTGCTGCTGGGGCTAGTGCTGATGACGCTGCTGCCAGGCGTCGGAACCGAGGTCAATGGAGCAACGCGCTGGCTGGTCATTGGTCCCGTCGGCATTCAGCCGTCTGAGCTAATCAAACCGTTTCTGGTATTGCAGAGTGCGCGGATTTTTGGGCAGTGGGAGCGGCTAGACTGGGGAACTCGTCTGCTCTGGGTGGGAATCTTTGGAATGACGATCGCCGCAATTCTCTTGCAGCCCAACCTGAGTACAGCAGCCCTTTGCGGCATGATGATTTGGTTAATTGCCTTGGCGGCAGGCTTGCCTTACTTATACCTGGGCAGTGCGGCAGGGTTAGGCGTTCTGGCGGCTATCGTCAGCGTTAGCCTCAAATCCTATCAGCGACGGCGATTGATTTCGTTTCTCAATCCCTGGGCAGATCCCAAGGGGGACGGCTATCAGTTGATTCAGAGCTTGCTGGCGATCGGCTCAGGCGGCATGTTTGGCAGTGGCTTCGGGCTGTCGCAGCAAAAGCTGTTTTTCCTGCCAATTCAGGATACTGATTTTATTTTTGCGGTCTTTGCCGAAGAGTTTGGTTTGGTCGGCTGCTTTTTACTGTTTCTGATGTTGGCAGGCTATGCAACGCTAGCAATCCGGGTTGCGCTCAAGGCAAAAAATCAGGTGCATCAGTTGGTTGCAGTTGGCGTCATGATTTTGATGGTGGGGCAATCGCTGCTCAATATCGGCGTTGCAAGCGGGGCACTGCCCACCACAGGGCTACCCTTCCCGCTGTTCAGCTATGGTGGCAGCTCGATGATTGCCAGTTTGCTAGCGGCAGGATTGCTGATTCGGGTTGCTAGGGAAAGCACCAGCGCAGAAGTCATTGCGATCGATCCTCGCTGGGCAAAATCTGATTCATGATGGAATTAACCCAGCCGATCGCTCAACTCATTAACCTGTCGTTATTGACCTGGCGTTAAAGAACTTGAGCTAGCGTGAGAACTGTGACTTACTGTTTTTTGAGTGACTTATGGTTGAGTCGATCGATTTAAGTCAACTTTTTTTGAGCCTATTGTTTTTTGAGCCTATTGTTTTATAGCGAACTCCGCCATGCCGCAAAAAATTCTTGTTGCTGTTGATGAATCTCCCTTTGCCGAAATCGTTTTCGATCAAGCCTTAAAAATGGCAAATGCCTTTCAGTCTTCTCTGATGGTGCTGCACGTTTTATCGCTGGATGAGGAAAGTAGCCCCCAAATGCCTCTTGCCGCATCGGGTCCAGGATCTTACGTAGTGCTGGAAACGGCAGTGATGGATGCTTATCAGGAGCGGTGGCAGGAGTACGAGGAAAAAGGCGTCACTCAGCTTCAGAGCTTTACCGATCGCGCTACTCAAGCGGGAATTGCCACTGAATTCAGCCAGTTATCCGGTCGTCCAGGCAAAGTGATTTGCAACCTGGCGAAAAATTGGCAGGCAGATTTGATCGTAGTAGGACGCAGAGGGCGATCGGGCTTTGGCGAGTTCTTTTTGGGTAGCGTTAGCACTTATGTGGTGCATCATGCGCCCTGCCCAGTGATGGCCGTACCTGCCAAGACCTCGACTTGAGCCATTCGGTCTGCTGCCCCTTGCCTTTCCTCGGCTTCCCTTGTCTACCTAAGACTGCATCTTTAAAACCTGCGAGTCCTGCAATTTGTCCATCCAGCCTTCCAGATACGTGAGATTCTCCTGCTGGTGCTGTGGGTTTGTAGTATCGATCGGGTGAGGCATCAAACCTCTTATGGCTGCTGTCGTGACGCAAAACATTGCTTTCTGGAAGCTCAGACAAATCTTCACCCGCAGGTCGTCTTCGCCCCGTAGCTCCTGGAGATACACCTGCCGCAGGGCATCGGGCAAAAAATGGGTCATGTCCTGCATCAGCAGCGTTGGCGGAATCCCGCCTCCTCCAACAGGCAGCGGATCGGCAAACAGTGCCCCGTAGTTAAAATCTGCCTGATTGGAAGAAATTTGACCCGCCTGCGCATTGTAGGAAATCGTGCCAAAGAAGGGAAACGATCGAAAGAAGACCGCTTCTACATAAGGCACGGCCGTATCCTTCAAAAACGTCAGCCCTGCCGATTTGGGAATAATTTCGTAGCGTTGATCGCCAATTTCAACGGCATAAGTGATCGGGTCAGCAGCAGCTGCTACCAGTCCATCCTGAACATGTTGCACCACTTGAGGAATCGTTTCGATTTCGCCTCGATCGTAGCGATCGGATAGCTCCAAAAACATTCGGCTCATCACATCCCAGAACTGCCCCAGCGCACTGTAGTAGCACAGCAACCGCACCTGCTCCGGCAAAAATTCGGGAAACAGGCGATCGAGTCCCTGCATCATGGCGTTGCCCCGCAGTTTGGCTCGAATCGCTGCCCCTGCCCCCTGGCTAAACTCTTCGCTGTCTAGATAAGCATCCAGCCCTTCTGCCCCATGCCAGAACATCGCTTTCATGCAATATTCGGCAAACTCATAGTTAATGCGATCGTGCCACCAGTGCTTCAGCAGTTTGGCGAAGGTCACTTCACCATTGAAATACTTAAAGAAAGGAAACAGCATCAAAAACTGATGCTCTGCAATAAAGGTGAGGTTGCGATGATAAGCATCCAGCACGACGCCGTAGCTCTTGAGAATGCCAACCACTTCCAGCACATTCCCAGGAGAGTCGGGCAGCAGTGCACCGCCTGCCTGAATTCTTTCGATCAAATCAGCAAGGGGATGAGAGCGATGGGGCGGAACGAGAGTTACCATGTGCGAATTGTTTCAGGAGTGAAGGAAACGAGGAAATTGAAAACGTAACCTTGAGGAATAAAGGGACTATGGGCGAATTAGCTCATGGAGGGCATCCTGCCAGAGACAGAGGCAGCGTCAATTGCAGGCACAGCAGGAGCCGGAGTAAAATCTTCGATCGCTTCTGCGGAAAACTGGGAAGCAACCGGGGGATCTGCGGTAGGTGCGCTCGGTATTGACCAGCTCATTGCCGTGCGGCTCGGACTGTCAATTCCTAGAGTCTTGGAAATCGACACGCTCCAGCGAGTTATCCAGCCAGGCTGAAGCCCCAGCAAAATCACCAGAACCGCGACAATTACTGAAGGAATGCGATCGTGCCAGCGGACACGCGGTAGGTTCGCTAGCGTCTCTGGCAATCGACCAAAGAAGACTTTGTTGATCAAAATTAGAAAGTAAACCGCAGTCAGTGCGGTTCCCACCATGCAGAGCAGCGTTTGCACCGGAAACACAGGCAGACTGCCGCGATACACAATAAATTCGGCAATAAAGCCCACCATACCGGGAATTCCTGCGCTTGCCATTGCGCCGACCACCATCAAGCTCCCAACCAGCGGCAGCCCTCGCTCGGGGTTGAGCAATCCACGCAGCACGTTAATATCGCGGGTTCCAGTTTTGGTATACACCACACCCACTAGCAAAAACAGCAGCGCAGAGATTAAACCGTGGCTCACCATCTGGGCGATCGCTCCAATCAAACTCAGCGGGGTCGCCGCCGCTGCCGCCAGAATTACATAGCCCATGTGCCCTACCGAGCTATAGGCCACGATTTTCTTCATGTCGGTTTGAGCGATCGCCGCAAATGAACCGTACAGAACGCTCACCACTGCAACACCTGCAATCCATGGCGACAGGACTTCCCAGGCATCGGGAAATAGCCCCAGTCCAAACCGCAGCATTCCGTAAGTACCCAGCTTCAGCAAAACCCCAGCCAGCAGCACCGATGCCGGAGTCGGAGCTTCAACGTGCGCGTCGGGCAGCCAGGTATGCAGGGGAACAATCGGAATTTTGATGCCAAAGCCAATCAGCAGCGTGACCAGCAAAGCAATCTGAGGTGTTGTAGACAAATCGTGATCGCGTACAATTCCATAGTCAAAGCTGCCCGAGCCGCTCAGGAGCGACAAGCCAAAGAAGGCTGCCAAAATCACCACGCCCGAAATTGCCGTGTAAATCAGAAACTTGGTTGCCGCATAGCCGCGCTTTGCCCCACCCCAAATCGCAATAATCAAATAGAGCGGAATCAGCTCAAATTCATAGAACAGGAAAAACAGCAGCAGATTTTGCGAGAGAAAAGCCCCAGCAACAGCTCCGTTCAGCAGCAGGATTAGGCTGTAAAACAGCTTCGGACGGTGGATTTGAGCATCACCGCTATAGAGCGCAACCCAGGTTAGCACCCCATTCATCACCAGCAGCGGCAGCGACAGTCCATCCACCCCAAGCTGATAGCTCAAGCCCAAATTCTTAATCCAGGGCAACGATTCCTGAAATTGCAGTGCCGCGTCGCCGAGGCTAAATTGGCTAGCGACAACAAGCGACCAGACTACAACCAAACTACAAAGCGCAAGGGCAATCTGCCGCGATCGGTTCACTTGAGACGGCGGCAGCACACTAATCAGCAGAACCCCAAGAAACGGAACCCAAATAAAAAGACTCAGCATCGCAAGGAATTGCAGGATGAACAGCAGACGATCGAAAAATAAGGCGAGAACCGCTCAATTAGCGAAAACAGTCACTAAAACAGCGGACTCCAGATCAGCCATCCGGTTAGGCTTAGAGCCAGCAGTAGCCCCACAAACAAATTCAGCAGATAGCTGCGCGACTGCCCGGAAATCGTATATTTCAGGCTTTCTCCGCTAAAGATTGAAGCCACTCCAACAAAGTTCACCAGCCCATCCACCACATAGCGATCGAACCAAGCAGTCAAGCGCGAACCCTGCACCACTCCAAACACCACACTGAGCTTGTAGAGGCGATCAATAAAAAAGTCATACGCCAGTACATCGCGTAGCACAGACCCCACAAGCGGAGTTGGCTTTCGTACTGCTGGGTTAAGGTAAATGATGCCTGCAAGGGCTGCTCCACCTATGCCCGAAGCGAGCAAACTGGCGAGTAGACTCAGATTGACTTCGCTTAGCGCGGGCAAAAGCTGCCACTGTTTCAGTAGCAAAGGCAGCAGCAGCGCAAAAATCGAGAGCGTCACCATCGGCACCGCCATTAGCCAGGGTACTTCCGGCGCGCGGCGCGTTTTTGGCTGCGGGTGACCCCAAAAGACCAAGCCAAAGACTCGTACCAAGTTAAATGCCGTGAGTCCATTGACCAGCAGCAGCACTGCAACCAGCCAGGGAGAAACCGCCCAAACGCCCTCCATCCACTGCACCATTGCCCAGAAGCCGCCAAGCGGCAGCAGTGCCACCGAAGCCAGCCCACCCACGACATAGGCAAACGTTGTAGCAGGCATTCGCTTTGCAAGTCCGCCCATCTCGGTAAGGTCCTGGGTGCTAGTCGTCAAAATAATTGACCCGACACTCATAAACAGCAGTGCCTTAGCAACACCATGGGCAAACAAAAACATCAGTGCCAGATCATCTTGCTGAGTTCCCACCGCCAAAAATACTAGCCCCAGATAGGCACTGGTCGAGTGAGACAAGGTTCGCTTGATATCAATTTGAGCGATCGACACTAGCGAAGCTCCGATCGCCGTTAGCGACCCCAGCACCATAATTGTTGTCAGCGTCACGGGCGAGAGTGCCAGCACAGGCTGAAGCTTGATCAGCACATAGGCTCCGCAGGCAACAACCACAGAATTTCGCAGAATCGAAGCCGGATTTGGACCCTCCATCGCTTCATCTAGCCATAGGTTCAGCGGAAACTGGGCACACTTCCCTGTTGGACCTGCTAAGAGCGACAGTCCCAGCAGCGTTGCAACCACCGAGGGAAGCTGAACGTTTTCTGCCCACAGCGCAAGATGGGTGAAGTCCATGCTGCCAGCCAGCGTGGATAAGGTGACCACACCCATCAACAAGAGCAAGTCTCCAACTCGTTTAGTCAAGAAAGCATCACGGGCAGCCGTTACCACCAGGGGCTGAGCATACCAAAAGCCCACTAACAAGTAGGTAGAAAGGGTCAACATTTCCAGCAGGGCATAGCTTAGAAACAGGGAATCGCTTAGGGCGATGCCGCTCATTGCCGCCTCAAAGAAACCCATCAGCGCATAGAATCTTGCCAGTGCCCAGTCTTTTTCCAGATAGCCCAGCGCGAAAATCTGTGCCAACAAACTTAAGCCAGTGATAAACAGCGCAGCCGCAACGCTTGTGCGAGAGGTCTCCAGGGTTAGCCAGATATCTAAGTCAGGAACACTCAGCCAGGGAATCAGCGATCGAACGGGTTCTTGATCCCAAACTGCCTTTAGCATCAGGGCACTGTGAACCAGAGCCAGAACAGTCATCAGGATATTAAAGTAGGCGGCTGGTCTTGGTCCAGTGCGGCGAACTAGCCCGATCGACCAGGGCAGCGTCAGAATTGCGCCAATCAAACCGTACAGGGGAACCCACCAGCTCGTCTGAACGAGAAGCTGATTCATTACTGATCTTTCCTTATTGAGATGAAATAAATGCTGCAACCAAACTCCCTGCCAAACCAAAATCAAGACAATAATTTTTGAATAGCAGAATAATTTAGCAAAAATTAAGGGTTATCTAATCTAGCATAGAGCTTTCACCGTTGTTCTCAGTCAGGCATTGCTGAAGCTTTCTACTCTAAAGTCATCTCAATCGTGCAAAAAATGCTTCGCAACTAACAGAGATGAGCGATTCTAATCAATTCATTATTTATTAGGGGAATACTAGCATCTTATAGCGTGATCCCCAGGCGCAGCACATCTTAATAAATTGATATACCCTGCCTTCCACCGCATCAGTCCTAGGAGCCAGAGGAATCGAATAAGTTCATAAGTTTTTTCTTATCAATGGTATAATTTTTTCTACAGGTTAGGGCTAAAAAACATCAATCAACCGTCTTCAAATCGATCGCTTTATCAGCCTGCTTCAATACAATTTTCCGGTTCCATCAATTTCTTAAGCGAAATCAGGTGGGTTTGCGTTATTCACTGGAGAACGATTACTGAAAGGGTGAGCCCGCGATCGAAGCCAAGATACGCTATAAAAACAAGTTATGTTTAGTATAAAAATAATCATCTCAGTTTATATTGCGTAAGGTTGTCCATCACCTGTATTCTTAATTCTGGGAATTCTAAGGTGTTTCCTGAAA
>NZ_JACJOR010000520.1:0-19389 GCF_014695615.1 Leptolyngbya sp. FACHB-711 | reverse complement strand
CAAGCGGCAGAACAACGCAATTCTACAATTCCTGGAAGTCTCGCGGCGCGTCAATGCTCAGGAGCTAGAGCAGATCTTTGAAAAGGCAGACGATCTGCCCCTGGAAAACATTCCTGACTTGATCGTTAAGCTCGAAACCGAGATGAAAGCAGCCGCTAAAAATCTGGAGTTTGAGGAAGCCGCCAAACTGCGCGATCGCATTAAACACCTGCGCGATCGATTGTTGGGGAAGCGATCGTAACTTCTAGCGCATCGCTGCCATCGTATTTTTCCAGGAAAGCTCCTTGCATAGAATCTCTAGTGCCCGTCTTTCCGCGCCTTCAAACAGCCCACAGTCTGCGAGTTCCTTTAAGACCTGCTGAGTGAGCTGAGCAGCAAACGTGCCGCCACAGCGCAGCAGATGACTGTAGTAACAAAACTGAGAATTGCCATTTTCGTTGCAGTGGAAGTGGTAAATCTCCTGCTCGGTCATCACAAACGCAGGCGTGTTGATCGGCACAATCACCTTGGGAATGCCGTGACAGCCATAGCGCGATCGATCGCTTTCAGTCAGCGTCCCCACCAGCACTACTCCCAGCAGCGTCCGAGTATCTGCGACTAAATCGGGCGTAAACATCGGGTCAGGTTCGCTCGACAAGCGCGGACCATTGCTAAGAAACATCGGGTTAAAGAGCTGGGAGTTATACACCAAGCCCACTGCCCAGTGTCGCTCGTCTGGCTCTTCCAGTTTGACAAAACAGCCAAAGCCGTAGTCGTCGGGCAGCGGAGGATAGCTGACCTCGTGGCGATCGTCTAGCTGCACGACATAGTCGCAGTGAGAGTTTGACTTGACCACTTTTCCAAGGCGCATTGTTTTCTCCAATCGCATCACCCGTTCCTCTCACTGATAAGAGACTGCTGTTTCTCTAACTCGTTTCTTGAACCATTCGCGATTTCGCTGACCGCATTTTATCGGACTTTCGTACAACTGAACTATCAGAATCGGGGGAATTAAGCCGATCTCTTAAATTTCTTTAGAAAAAACCTTCTGGGCTTGCTGTTAAGTCCGCTTGAGAAAGAGTTTAAAGAGAACATCATAAAGAGCGATGTCGCCCCTTCTGCTTTCCTTTCTAACCGCCAAAGGTAGGCGTTCAGCGTTCTACTATCGTCGTTCTAATGGTCTCTAGTATCCGATCGGCGAATTAATCACGCATTAAGATAGAACAGGTATCGCTTGGGGCAAACTGAAGTTATTCCCGTGAAAACGGCACGACTCGCACCAGGATCAGACAATTAAACGATTGATTGCACGATCGCCCTACGAGAACCTGCTTCGTATGGTCTGACTTAATCTGGTTTACCTCGATCTGGTTTGCCTCGATTAGGGGCTGCATTTCGACTAGCGATGATGCTGGTCGTCTATAACAATATTTCATCCCCGCTGCGCTGAATTTATGACTGACTCATCGGATGTACGCCCACCCAGTGCTCAAGCCAGCTCTAAAAATCCATCTGGTTTGAATTCGCTGACTGGCAATTCGGCAGGAAGTTCAGCTGAAGCTCTCTCCGATGTGCAGATAACGCTCACTTTACCAGCAGAGATCGCCTCAGCAATTCAGCAGTCTTCGCAGCAGCCGATCGGTCAGCAAATCCTGGCACTGCTGCAACAGGCAGTCAGCGTCCGGCAGCCATTAGAACAGCCGCCAGAGGCAAAGGTCAGCCAGAGTTCACCTGTGGATGCCTCGCTGCGGCAAGAAGTAGAACAGCTTAAACATCGCCTCAGTCTGCTCGAAGCCCTGCTGCCACGAGTTGAGGCGATCGAGAAAAACGTCAATGACTTTACCGGAAAAACGGCTTCGCCTTGTCCTGGGAACGATCGAGCGACTCCCGCTCCGCAGGCATCTGCTCCCCCAACCGCTCCGGCAATTCAAAACCCTGCATCTGTGCCAGAGCCGCGACCGGCTGGAGTTCCTTTGGATGCTGACAAACCGCAGGAGCAAGGCAAAGACGGCAATCCCGGATCAGCGATCGCTTCGCTCTGGATGCAGGTTCAGCAAAACAATCATCCGCCTGCCTCGATTCCCTCTACGCTGCAACCCGTTGATTCCTGCTCAGTGGGGGAGCATCGGTTAATGCCGTTTAAATCTTCTGGGCGGAGCGTATGTATCAAATGCGGCTGGACGGATAACCCTCGCAGTGATAGTTCGATTGCGCCTCCGGTCAATGCTTCAGATCTTCATCAGCTCCTGGAGCAAGCTGCGATCGAGTCTTTGGAAAACATGAAGCCCCGCAAGCGATCGACTTAGCGATCCGCTGATGATCAGGAGTGCATTAGTGTTTTCCCGCACCCAGATAAAGCTCACCCACTTTTGGATCGTTGAGCAAATCCTGTCCTCGTCCTTCAAATCGATCGCGTCCCGTTTCCAGGACATAGCCGCGATCTGCCATTGCTAAAGCTTTACGAGCGTTTTGCTCCACCAGCATAATGGACGTGCCTGAGCGGTTGATTTGCTGAATAATTTCAAACACGCTGTTAACAAGCTGGGGTGACAGAGCGGCGGAGGGTTCGTCGAGGATCAGCAAACTGGGTTGCAGCATCAGTGCCCGTCCCATGGCTAACTGCTGCCGTTCGCCGCCCGATAGGGTTCCGGCACGCTGTTTTCTGCGCTCCACCAGTCGCGGGAACAGGGCAAAAATCTGATCTTTGAGTTCCTTCAAGGAGCCGCGCCGCACGAACGCGCCCATTTCCAGGTTTTCTTCCACTGTGAGCGACGGAAACACATTCGCAATTTGCGGTACATAGCACATTCCCCGCTGCACAATCTGATTCGACTTCAGGCCGACAATATTCTGCCCTTGAAACAGAATCTTGCCTTTGTGCGGGGTCAGCAAGCCGAAGATTGTTTTCGCCAGGGTTGATTTTCCGGCTCCATTCGGACCAATTACAACCACCAATTCTCCCGGATCAACGCGAAAATTTACCCCTTGCAGGATGTCCAGGTCTTTGATGTATCCGGCGTGAACGTCTTCAACTTGTAACAGGGGGACGGGCAGCAGGGGAGCAGTCTGAGGCATAGCAGGAAAGCCAGACAAAAGGGCTATTGCATAGTCTTTAGCGAATCATAGCGAATCATTTTGGGGTGGACTGAAGATCAGGACGTTCTTCTGGGACGATCGCCCCTTCCACAGGACAGACTTGCAGACAAATTCCGCAGTCAATACAGGTCGAAAAGTCAATCCAGTACCAGTCGGTTCCTTTCGTGTTTTTACCGGGACCGTCGTGGATACAAGCGACCGGGCAGGCATCCACACAGTCAGCGACCCCTTCACAGATGTTGGTTACGATCGTATGCGGCATAGCGTTCTCTTAAGATCGGCGGGATAGGCTGGGTCAGGATAGTTTGGGTCAGGATAGTTTGACAGGGCAATCCCCTGGCGGAGAACTGCATCCTTTCTCCTGTTCACCGTTTCTCAGTGTACCGATTTCCGGTTAGCTCGTGTCGATAATGGTCATTCAGAATTGCAGACGAACTCTGAAGTCCGAATTGGTATCATGAAAAGAAGTTAAGAAATATCAATAAAAGTACTGTGACGACTCAAATTCCTGTTTCTGCCTCTGCCCCCCTGCCGATCGAATTCTCCACCTGGAGTTGGCAGGGACACAATATCTGCTACACCGTTCAGGGTGAGGGAGTGCCGCTGGTGCTAGTGCATGGCTTCGGCGCATCGATCGGGCACTGGCGCAAAAATATTCCTGTTCTGGCTGCGGGCGGCTATAAAGTGTTCGCGCTGGATCTGCTGGGCTTTGGACGATCGGATAAGCCGATCGAGCTAACCTACGAGCTGGAACTGTGGCAGCGGCTTTTAAAGGAATTCTGGGAAACGCATATTCAAGAACCCGCCGTGTTTGTGGGAAATTCGATCGGCGCGCTGCTGTGCCTAATGGTGCTGGCGGATTATCCGGAGATTACCAGAGGTGGGGTATTGCTGAATGCCGCAGGCGGGCTGAATCACCGTCCTGAAGAACTGCCGCTGCCCCTGCGATTGATGATGACAGGCTTTAATAAGCTCGTGACCTCTCAGCTTGTCGGTACATTTTTGTTTAACATCATTCGGCAAAAGCCCCGTCTGCGTCGTACGTTGAGACAGGTTTATCGCGATCGCACTGCCATCACCGACGATCTGATCGATCTGCTCCACGAGCCGTCCTGTCATCCCAACGCCCAAAAAGTCTTTGCCGCGATCCTTTCTGCCCCACCCGGCCCCAAACCCGAATCGCTCTTACCCAAAATCGCCCAACCCCTGCTGATCCTTTGGGGCGAGAAAGATCCCTGGACGCCGATCAGCAGCGCAAAATTTTATCAAGACCTGGCAGAAGAGAAAGAGCACGTTCAGTTTATTCCCATTCCTGACACTGGACACTGCCCCCACGACGAACGCCCCGATCTGGTCAATGCCCATATTTTGAACTGGCTGAATACTGCGATTCGCTAAGCGATTTTTAATCTTCATGTCTCTTCCTACGGTGATTCTTCCTGGCTATTTGGCAGGCGCGGTTCCCTATCGCGAAATGGAGCAAGCCCTGCAACAGCTTGATATTCCAGTTAAGACGGTTCCCCTGAAGCGTGGCGATTGGTTTCCAACCCTGGGCGGGCGATCGATGCTGCCGATTCTGACTCAGCTCGATCAGACCGTGAAATCCCTGATGCAGGAAACGGGAAGCGATCGCGTTAATCTGGTCGGGCATTCAGCAGGCGGCTGGATTTGCCGGATTTATCTGGGGGAAATTCCCTATGATGTACATCCGGGCGATCAGGGAAAGCCCTGTCTCTGGCAGGCACATCCACAGGTGACAACGCTGGTCACGCTCGGCACGCCCCATGTGAGTCAGGAACGCTGGACAAAGCGTAATCTGGATTTCGTCAAGCAACACTATCCGGGCGCGTTCTACCCCAGCGTGAAGTATGTTTGCGTCGCAGGTAAGGCAATCTACGGCAAACGAGATTGGGCAAACTGGTTTGTCTACAGCAGCTATGAACTCACCTGCGGCAAAGGCGACTGCTGGGGCGATGGCATTACTCCGATCGAATCAGCTCACCTGGCGGGCGCAGATAATCTCACACTGGAAAACGTGCTGCATTCCCCCCGTTCGGGTAGGCTGTGGTACGGTTCCCCGGAGGTGGTAAAAGCTTGGGCAACTCACCTGACGTAAGAGGAACTTTTGATCGGGGCGATCGATGCTTCCCTGGCAGCATTTTGCAGAACGCTCTACCCCTTATCCTCTTTCCCCTTTGGCGGCTGCTCGAATGCCTCATAAGCTGCCACAATGCGCTGCACCAACGCATGCCTGACCACATCTGCCTTTGAAAGCTCACAAAAGGCGATTCCCTCTACGTTCTTCAAAATACGCTGAGCGACGGCTAAACCGGACTCCTGGTAGGACGGCAAATCAGTTTGGGTAATGTCGCCTGTCACCACCATCCGCGATCGAAATCCGATACGGGTCAGCACCATTTTCATTTGTGCCGGAGTCGTATTTTGCGCCTCGTCGAGAATCACAAAGGCATTGTTGAGGGTGCGTCCTCGCATATAGGCGATCGGAGCCACTTCAATCACGCCCCGCTCCATCAGGTTGGCAATTTTCTCTGGGTCGATCATCTCGTACAGCGCATCGTAGAGCGGACGCAAATAGGGATTCACCTTTTGCTGAAGATCCCCCGGTAGAAATCCAAGCTTTTCCCCTGCTTCCACAGCGGGACGAGTTAAAATCAGCCGCTCGTACTGGTTTGCCAGAAGTGCCTGAACTGCCACCATCGCTGCCAGGTAGGTCTTTCCCGTGCCTGCGGGACCGATGCAGAAGGTGAGGTCGTGTTTGCGGATTGATTCAATATATTGCCGCTGTCGAAAGGTTTTCGCCCGGATTTCTTCGCCTTTACGGGTGCGGACGATAACGTCCCGTTGCAGCATTTCCAGATCGTCTTCGCGGTGCGTGTTAATCGCGTGGCGAACGGTCTGGATATCTACTTCAGTGATCGGCTTGTCCTGACTCCAGTAGGGTTCGAGCGATCGAATGAGTTTCTGGCACAGTTCGACCTGATTTTCAGTTCCCGTAATCAGCACTGATTGCCCCCGTAAAACCAGGGAGGCTCCAGTTTGCTGACTCAGGTACTTCAGGTTGGCTTCCTGTGTACCCGCTAGAGCGATCGCACTTGTGGGGGTCGGTAAATCGATTGTAAGCGTAGTTCCCATTCCATATGAGCCAGGGGAACGTTGAAACCGCTAGCTCTATTACGACATTAGCAAATTTATCTGTTTCCGAATTTAGCGACGCGGACGGCGGGAAGGCTGCGATCGAGGTGGTCTATTGTCATTTCCTCCATTTCTGGAGCCTTCTCTGCGATCATCATGTCCCGCAGGTTGTCCACTCATGCCGCCAAACACTTCGAGATGAACTACCTGCCCTGCTGCCTGAGCCAACGCCTGCACCACAGTGCGAATTGCCTGAATGTTACGTCCGCCACGCCCAAACACTCGCCCTTTATCTTCGCCTTCGATCGCTAAACGAATTAGCACCCGCGAGGTGCGCGGAGAAACTTCGCAGTCGAGCCGCAGAGATTCTGGGGAATCGAGAAACGGCTGCACCAGAAAGCGAACGAGTTCGGAGTAGTTAGAGCTAGTTTGGGACACAGGTTTAATCAGGATACCAGCGGAAATTCTGACCGAAATTTTTATCGTAGGATGCGCTTTTGGCGACATCGCCCTTGGTGGGTCAAGGCTTTGGAATGATGATGTGAATCGACGAGCTGAATCGATGCAATGCGGGGGCTGCCTGAGCGGCTGTGGAAGAAGTCGCAAAGGTTTTATATTGTCCCCTAAATTATTGCCGCCTAAATCCCCCAAAGTTGGGGGACTTTGAATTTCTAAAGCAATCTAGGTTGCCCACAAAATTAGGGGTTAAGGGGACGTACGGATAAAACCAACGACTCTTCATCCTTGAACGCATCTTACAAAATTGCCGAAATGCGATCGGATTTAAGCCCTATCCTTGATAGCGCGCCGGAACGAGGTTGGCTTTTTCCAGAATGCGACGCACGGTATCGGTAGGCTGTGCGCCCTGTTCCAGGCGGCGACGAATTGCCTCTTCCTTTAGCTTTACTTCGTCGGTTCTGGGGTTGTAGTAGCCCAATTCTTCGAGGGCGCGGCCGTCTCGGCGAGAAGTCCCAGTCATTGCCACAATTCGGTAGCTCGCCTCAAACTTTTTACCGAACCGCTTTAATCGCAGCTTGATCATGCCTAAAAATGTTGCTCCTGTTCAAAAAATAACGCTCACTGCTTCGGTTCAGAATGCAGCCAGCAAAATCGAGTCTAATTGGTTGCCCAACTAGCAATTATAGTATGTAGAAGTCAGATCATACCATTAAAGCAAGCGTAACAATTCAGCGTCAGCGTCAGCGTCACCGTCACAGTAGGCGCAACTGTTCGTTTGCAGGTTCTTCCAGAAGCAAATCATCCGACAAGTCCGGCAGTCTCAGCTCGCCAACCCCCGCCCATTCCTCCTCGGTAGACAGTAGCAGATGAGCTGTTTCCAGCATTTCGGCAGCAAATTCTGCCAGATGAGGCTGGTTCTCTAAATAGGTTTTGAGGGCATCGATCGGCGTCAGACAGGTTCCCGTACCCAACTCCGGCAGCCGGGGACGCGCAAGCTGACTAACCAGATCTGCTTGAATTGTGTAGGTGTGTGCTGCGCTGAGGGCCTGATGCACTGCCGCCTGATCGATCGCGTCGAGCTGTTCCGAGCGCACTTCATAAATTAGCCGCACCACTGCATCATGAATTTCGGTCGATTCGATCGCTTTCAGCAGAACTGAGTGGGGGTCGTTCGACTGGGACAAATTCACTCGAATTGTGCGAAATGGACGCACCGGCAAAGGGCAGAAATCCATTTCGACTGAACCGCGCTGCGAAGCCGTTCCTCCTGGGGGGGAATCGACCTTGACCAGCACATAACCCTTATCCTCAGTTTCTTCGCTAAAGTCCACTCGCTCAATGCTGCCCGGATAGACAACCAGCGGCTGCTCTGCCAGAACCTGATGCCGATGCACATGACCCAGTGCTACATAGTCAAAGCAGGAACGGGTCAGGACAGCAAGAGGGACGGTAAAGCCCTTTCCCACGGCTAAAAATCGCTCTGCGCCAAATCGCGCCGTATCGGTCATTAAATGTGCTAGCAGCACTGTGGGCAGATTGGGATCAAGCTGACGAATTTCGCCTTCCAGCGCAACCCGGAGGCGATCGGTCAAAAGCTGATTCACCTCTGCTAGAGACAGACCCTCGGTTTCGGGGCGGGTGAGCAGGGTCGATCGCGTCAGCCAGGGTAGGGTAATGATCTGAATTGCTCCGTTCCGAGTCTGAATCCGGTGGGTTGCCAATCGATCGCCCACCACAAAGCCGGGTACGCCCAGCGTCCGATAAATGCATAGGCTTGCTCCGCCCTGCCCCTGCGAGTGCTGATCGTGGTTGCCGACCAGCAACACAGTGGGAATTTGAGCATCGACCAAGCGGCGAAACTGCTCGGCAAAAAGCTCCTGCACGATCGGCGGCGGCGTCGCATCGGGGAAAGCATCTCCGCCAAACAGCACCAGATCCACAGGTTCGGCAATGGCGCGATCGATACAGTAACTCAGCGATCGCACAAAGTCTTCTAGGCGGGTATTCAGTCCGGTTTCAGAATTGATGCGTCCGTGGGAAAAGCCGCTTCCCAAGTGGATGTCGGAGAGGTGAAGAATTTTGATCATGGGTTGATCGTTTTGATCAGGGATTTGATCAGGAACTTGATCAGGGACGATCGAGCAAGGCGTTTGCGTTCTTTGGAGGTTGTTTGAGCTGATTTCGCCAGAATCAAGCGGTTAAGGGACGGTTCGGGTAATTATCATCGCTTTGCAAACATCCTCCCAAGTCGATGGCAAGATGAGAGGAATGTTCTGAATTTTACCGCAAATGACCGGACAAGATGAACAAGCGTACTCTTTTCCACCGACTCGAAATCGCGCCCCCCGTAATCGCACGATCGAATTAACCGAAGCCGATCGCCAGCATCTACAAAATCAAATCATCCAAATCTCACCGGGCAATTTTCTAACAGAATTACCTATCGGAATTATCCGGGGTGATTCGCTTCAAATCGCACCTTTGTTGCCGCCCAATTCTGTAGATTTGCTCATTCTTGATCCGCCCTATAACTTGAGCAAAGCCTTTGATGGCTATCGGTTTACAAGACAGACGATCGACCAATATTCAACCTGGCTCGATCGGGCAATTACTGCTTTTAAGCCGCTTCTCAAAAACACTGCAACGATTTATATTTGCGGCGATTGGCTAACTTCGATTTCAATTTTTACAGTCGCTTCGGCTCACTTTATCGTCCGTAATCGCATTACCTGGGAGCGGGAAAAGGGTAGAGGCGCAAAGTCTAACTGGAAAAACGCCAGCGAAGATATCTGGTTTTGTACAAGCTCCGATCGCTATACCTTTAACGTAGATGCGGTGAAATTGCGGCGAAAAGTAGTCGCGCCCTACCGGGATGCCAGCGGAACGCCTAAAGATTGGACAACAACTGAAAGCGGCAATTTTCGGGATACGCATCCGTCAAATTTGTGGACAGATATTACCATTCCTTTCTGGTCGATGCCCGAAAACACAGACCATCCCACGCAGAAAAGCGAAAAACTGATTGCCAAACTCATTCTTGCTAGCAGCAATCCGGGCGATCGCGTCTTCGATCCTTTCCTGGGCAGCGGCACGACAACGGCGGTATGTGAAAAGCTCAATCGCAAAGGTTCAGGCATTGAACTCAGCGAGGAATATTGCTTGATCGCTGCAAAACGCCTGGAGCTTGCCCACCAAGACAAGACAATTCAGGGCTGGAGAGACGGAGTGTTCTGGGAGCGCAATACGTTTGCCTCGCAAAAGCTGACTTCTGAATAATGTTGCTGTCCTAAGCCGCTAAACTAAGGGATTGCACCCCTCGCCCCCGTTTGCCGCTATGAAAATCGAATGGCAGGTCGCCAAAACCTACGAAGACATTCTCTATCACAAAGCCGACGGCATCGCCAAAATCACAATTAACCGTCCCCATAAGCGCAATGCGTTTCGCCCCAAAACGGTGTTTGAGCTTTACGATGCCTTTGTCGATGCGCGAGAAGATACCTCGATCGGCGTCGTTCTCTTCACCGGGGCAGGACCGCATACCGACGGCAAATACGCTTTCTGCTCTGGCGGCGATCAGAGCGTGCGCGGCGAAGCGGGCTATGTAGATGAGGCAGGCATTCCCCGGTTGAACGTGCTGGATTTGCAGCGGCTAATTCGATCGATGCCCAAAGTCGTGATCGCGCTGGTGGCGGGCTATGCGATCGGCGGCGGTCATGTGCTGCACCTGATTTGCGATTTGTCGATCGCCGCAGACAACGCTATCTTTGGGCAAACGGGTCCGAAAGTGGGCAGCTTTGACGGTGGCTTTGGCGCAAGCTATCTGGCACGAGTAGTCGGTCAGAAAAAGGCGCGAGAAATTTGGTTTCTCTGTCGGCAGTACGACGCACAGCAAGCCTTAGACATGGGCTTGGTCAATTGCGTTGTCCCGGTCGAACAGCTTGAAGCCGAGGGCATTCAGTGGGCGCAGGAAATTCTGGAGAAAAGCCCGATCGCCATTCGCTGCCTCAAATCTGCCTTTAATGCCGACTGCGACGGACAGGCAGGCTTACAGGAACTCGCCGGAAACGCGACGCTGCTTTACTACATGACCGAAGAAGGCTCAGAAGGAAAGCAGGCGTTTTTAGAGAAGCGATCGCCTAACTTCCGGCAGTATCCGTGGTTGCCGTAGGGGGCAGTTAGCGAACTGCCTCGACTCCTGCCATCTCCAGAATCTCAGGAATCAAATCTTCGCGCCGCACTGCCATCAGGTGAACCCCTTGGCAAATCTGCCGCGCCATATGCACCTGCTCTGCCGCGATCGTCATTCCTTCCCGTAGAGGGTCAGAGGCTTTTTCCAGGCGATCGATAATCTCCTGAGGAATGGTCACGCCCGGCACATTGCGGTTAATAAACTGAGCGTTTTTGGCAGACTTTAGCAGAAAAATTCCGGCAAGCACGGGCTTATTGCAGCCGATCGCTACGTGATCCATGAATTTGCTGAGGCGATCGAAGTCTGAAATGAGCTGACTCTGAAAGAACTGTGCTCCGGCGGCAAGTTTGCGCTCAAATCGACGCTGTAGCCCTGACCAGCTTCCGCACTGGGGATCAACGGCTGCCCCGGCTAACAGAGTCATTGCACCGTCGGGCAAGGCTTTGTCGTTAAAATCAAATCCCTGGTTTAACTTGTCAATCAACTTGAGGAGCCGCACCGATTCCAGCTCAAATACGCCTCTTGCCTCTGGGTGATCCCCCGCTTTGATCGGGTCGCCTGTGAGTGCCAGCACATTCCGAATGCCGAGTGCCTGTGCCCCCATCAGATCCGCCTGGAGCGCGATGCAGTTTCGATCGCGGCAAGCCATCTGACAAATTGGCTCAATGCCCTGCTGTTTTAGGAGAACCGACGCAGCCAGAGACGACATCCGCATCACCGCTCGACTGCCATCAGTAATATTCACTGCATGAACCCGCCCCTTCAGCAGATTTGCCATCTGAATCATGTGAGACGGATCGCCCCCCTTAGGCGGCATGACTTCTGCTGTTACCAGAAAATCGCCCCGCTCGATCGCCGCATGAAACTGGCTGACCGGAGCCTGAGCCGCAGGAGCAGATGATGAAGGCATACTAAGCAGTTGGGAATCAGTCATGGATGAATTGTTGTTCCGGTGAGATCAAGGGTTGAGCAGGAGCAATGGCGAATTGATCATTTCAGCCGTAACCCGCTCAGCCGTAACACCTGCTCAGCCGTAACAATTGATAGGGCTACCTCAGCCAGTATGCCTTAGAAGGGGTTCAGAAAGAATCTGTACTAAAGCAGGGTGCAAAAAGTTCACTGCCTTGTCCCGCAGGAAAAACGGGTTCACGCAGTCAGCGGCTTTGCGTTGCCAGAGTCGCTTTTGGATTCTCTTAATTGAATCCCTAGTCTTAAGGATGAATATGCAGGAATTGCAGCCCGGCATTTTGTCCTGGATCGGCAATCTGTCCTGGATCAAGGTCGCGATCGCTTCCCTGCAATCCAGTTGATCAATTTCATCGTGTTGCTCAATTTTAGAGCGGCTTAATTTATAGAGTCTTAATACAGGCTTGATACAAACTCCTTTTACAAGCCTTAAGGTCTAGGGAAAGCTGAGCGTAGAAGCGGCAAGCAACAAGCAAGGAATTAAAGCAACGGCAATGAAACATATCCACCTCGATCGCACACCGAAAGAACCCGTCTCCCACAATCCGGCGATTCAAAAGCAGGTCATGCTGCGACTGGGCGATTTGCCCCACTTGACCAATTTTTCCCAGGCTCGGTTTGCCCCCGGACAATTCGCGCCCGCCCATGCTCATGCCAATATGTGTGAGGTATTTTTTGTCGAATCGGGCAGCGGGGAGATCGAGGTGAACCAGCAAATTTATTCGCTGACTGCCGGAGCCTGTATTGCCGTGGAGCAGGGCGAGGTTCACGAAGTTCGCAATACGGGCAGCGAGGAACTGGTTCTTACGTATTTCGGGTTACGGGTTGAATCAGCGTAATTTTTGTTGAATGTAGAGAAATCTTGGGTACGCTAAGCAGCAGCGATTAGCAGCACAATGCGAAGCAGTTCCCCTTTCAGGGTAATCGCCTTCCACGTTAGGCTTTGGCAAGATGGGCAGGCCCGCTTGAGCGAGGGTTCATGCCTGCCAGAGCGTCTACGATCGATCCTTATTGCTATTTTAAAACTCATTCCATCATGATTTTCCGGTTCAAATCTCGGATCATTTGGGCAACTGTTTTTAGTTTGAGCCTGATTCTTGTTGCGTTTTCTCACCGCTCTCCGACCAATCTGGCCGGGTCAAAGCTGGCAGTTGCGCCCTATCCCCACACTGTGTTTGTGCATCTGTTTGAGTGGCGATGGGATGATATTGCTCAGGAGTGCGAGAGTTACCTTGCCCCCCACGGTTACGGAGCCGTTCAGATTTCTCCTGCCGCAGAGCACGTTGTTTTACCTCAGCAAGGGTTCCCCTGGTGGCAACGGTACCAGCCTGTTAGCTATCAGCTCGTTAGCCGCAGCGGGAGTCGATCGCAGCTTGCCCAAATGATCGATCGCTGTCACAAAGTCGGAGTCAAAATCTATGCCGATGCCGTAATTAATCACATGGCAGCCGATGCGAGTGGAATTGGCAGTGCAGGCACAAAGTTCGATCGCTACCAATATCCCGGACTTTATGAGCCAAAAGACTTTAACACCTGCCGCAAAGGGATTCAAAACTACAACGATCGCCAGCAAGTGACCCAGTGCGAACTGGTTGGACTGCCCGACCTGGATACCAGCAATCCCTCAGTGCAGCAGCGGATCGTGGAGCATCTGATCGATTTGGTGAGCCTGGGCGTTGATGGCTTTCGGATTGATGCTGCCAAGCACATAGACGCAGCCGATATTGACAGGATTCTCAAGCGAGTCTACCAGGCGGTTGACCCCGACCCCTTTATTTATCAGGAAGTGCTTGATCCGGGCAATGAAGCGACCAAAAAGCAGGACTATTACGCCAACGGACGAGTCATTGAGGCAGAGTACGGGAGAGCGGTTAGTGAGCGGTTTATGGGTATGAGTGGCGCAATCGCCCAGCTCGAAACCCTCGGCGAAACTTGGGGATTGATGCCCAGCGAGAAAGCGATCGTGTTTATTGACAACCACGATAAGCAGCGCGGTCATGCAGGCGGCGGCAACTACCTGACTTACAAGAACGGCAAACTCTACGAGCTAGCAAATGTGTTTATGCTGGCGCATCCCTATGGTATTCCTCAGGTGATGTCGAGCTATGCTTTCTCCCATCCTGATCAGGGTCCGCCTGCGGATGCTCAGGGCAATACTCAGCCTGTTTACCAGAATGGTCAAGCCCACTGTCTGGAGTCTTGGATGTGTGAGCATCGTCGCCCGATCGTTGCTGCAATGGTCAACTTCCGCAATCAGGTCGGTGCCGATAGCCCGATCGCCCATTGGTGGAGCAATGGCAACAATCAAATTGCCTTCGGGCGGGGTTCATCCGGCTTTGTGGTGATTAACCGCGAATCGGAGCCACTCACCCAAACCCTGCAAACCAGTCTACCGCCTGGGGCTTACTGTAATGTGCTGGCGGCTGAAGCTAATTTCGCTCCGCAGTCCAACTCACAGCAATGTCAGGATGGGGCGATCGTCATAGTCGATGCTCAGCAGCAGATTACCGTCACCCTGGAAGGCATGGCTGCCCTGGCAATTCATATCGGCGCGAAAGCGGGATAGCTTAATCAGCTTCAAGGCTTCTCAAATCACTTCTGAGCTAGCGGTCTTTATCTATCAATCTTTAATCTATTAGTCTTTGATCTATCGGTCTTGATCAATGAGTATTCTGATGCTCTACAGAAGGGCAGATAATAAGACAAGATTCGGATTAATAGAGAATCTTAATGCAAACGCTTCAGGAACTCATCACTTTCCTCCGTTGTTACTCTCCTCCCTTGATAGATAGATTTCATTACTCTTCAGGGTATTTCATGATGAAGGCTAGAAATGCTCTGCCGTACTGCGGCTCAGCCTCACTCGATCGATTGAGTTTTGCAGATCGGGTTGCCCCCACTACCCGAAGCTGGCAATCAGCAGGAGCCCTATTGAATGGTTAAGCGAAGCAGATCAGCCACAGTGCACCGCAGCAGGCTCGCCCACTGGCTGCTTGAAGAAGCACATACCAGTAAAGAAGGTCCATACACCAAGGAACAGGCTCATCCCAAGCATCCGTGGTGGCAGGTGATGTGTCTGACCGGAGTAGACTATTTTTCGACGTTGGGCTATCAGCCCGGAATTGCCGCCCTTGCTGCGGGATCGCTCTCCCCAATCGCCACCCTGATCCTGGTTTTGCTGACCCTTTTTGGCGCACTGCCAATTTATCGCCGCGTGGCGCAGATGAGCCCGCACGGGGAAGGCTCGATCGCCATGCTGGAGCATTTGCTGTCTTGGTGGCAGGGCAAGCTGTTTGTGCTTTGTTTACTGGGCTTTGTCGCCACGGACTTTATTATTACAATCACGCTGTCGGCGGCAGACGCAACCGCTCACATTGTCGAAAACCCGATCGTCTCTCATGTTTTTCACGGGCACGAAGTGCCAATTACGCTGATTTTGGTGGCTTTGCTGGCTGCAGTCTTTTTGCGCGGATTTCGGGAAGCGATCGGGCTAGCGGTGGTTCTGGTAGGAGTTTATTTGCTGCTCAATCTCATTGTGGTGGGCATGGGCGTGACCCAGGTGATTCAGCAGCCGATCGTAATTGATAACTGGCGCACTGCCCTGTTGACCGAACGCGGTAATCCCCTGACAATGTTGGCGATCAGTGCCCTACTGTTTCCCAAGCTTGCCCTCGGACTGTCTGGCTTTGAAACGGGTGCGGCTGTCATGCCTCTGGTGAAGGGTAAACCTGGCGACACCGAGGAGCATCCGAAAGGGCGAATTCAGAACACCCATAAGCTGCTGACCAGTGCCGCGCTGATCATGAGCTTTTTTCTGATTACGAGCAGCTTTGTTACTATTTTGCTAATCCCCGCTGCTGAGTTTCAGCCTGGCGGCAGAGCCAGCGGACGTGCCCTCGCTTATCTAGCGCATCAATATCTGGGCAACGGATTTGGCACGCTGTACGACCTCAGCACTATTTCGATTCTCTGGTTTGCCGGAGCCTCGGCAATGGCAGGCTTGCTCAATATTGTGCCGCGCTATCTGCCCCGCTATGGCATGGCTCCCGACTGGGCAAGGGCAACCCGACCGCTCGTGCTGGTGTTTACGCTGATCGCCTTTGTCGTAACGCTGCTCTTTAAGGCAAATGTAGAGGCACAGGGCGGAGCTTATGCCACTGGGGTGCTGGTGCTGATGACTTCAGCTGCTTTTGCAGTAACGCTGGCTGCCCATCGCCACGGCGCAAAACGAGGCAGGATTGTGTTTGGGACGATTACGCTCGTGTTTATCTATACGACGATCACCAACATCATTGAGCGTCCTGAAGGCATTCGGATTGCCGCATCTT
Source organism: Leptolyngbya sp. FACHB-711 (assembly GCF_014695615.1). Lineage (NCBI taxonomy): Bacteria > Bacillati > Cyanobacteriota > Cyanophyceae > Leptolyngbyales > Leptolyngbyaceae > Leptolyngbya > Leptolyngbya sp. FACHB-711. The sequence continues at coordinate 3,219 of NZ_JACJOR010000520.1, read as the reverse complement.
TTATTGGCGCAATTATCTTGGTGTCGCTGGTGTCTCGCGTCTGGCGATCGACTGAACTGCGCGTCGAACAAATTGATATGGATGAAACTGCCCGCCGTTTTATTGCCGAGGAGGAAGCCAATCAAGGAATGATTCGCCTGATTGCCAATCGGCTTACTGTAGGCGACGAAGCCGAATATCGTGCTAAAGAAGAGGAAGTGCGGGAGGACAACCACATTCCGCCGACGGATTCGGTGCTGTTTCTAGAAATCCAGGTCGCGGATGCTTCTGAATTTGCCGAGAAGATTCGGCTTAGGGGCGTTGAGGTTGGCAACTATCGAATTTTGCGCGCTCAGGGGGCTGCGGTTCCAAATGCGATTGCCGCCATCCTACTCTACATCCGTGATCAGACGGGTGAACTGCCCCATGTCTATTTTGGCTGGATCGAAGGCAACCCGATTCAATACCTGCTGCGATTCATCCTTTTTGGCGAAGGGGATATTGCGGTGGTAACGCGAGAGGTGCTGCGGAAAGCCGAGCGGAAGCCTCAGCATCGTCCGGTGATTCATGTGGGCGGGTGAGTAAAAGATACCCTTCGATCGTCACTCAATCTGCTGACTCGATCGCCGCACCACAGCCGTGATGATTCCGATTCCAAAGGCTGCCAGCAGTGCAAACCCTAGCAAAAGGCGGCTGCCTTCGAAAATTCCGGCTCCGGCAGCGACCCAGAGCGGTTTGGCGATCGCAATACTCACCAGCAGAGCGACCAGATAGCTTTGCCAGCGAATCTGGGTGAGTCCGATCGCATAGGCAACAAAATCAAACAGTCCGGTCATGAGAAATCCCATCATCAGAAAGAAATTGCGCTCTAGATGCTGCTGACCGAGGCGATCGATCTTTTCCATAAATTGCTGTCCGACAAACCGCTCGACCCAGCCACGTCCGTATCGCCGCGCAATGTAGAAATTAAACGTGCAAGATGCCAGATCTGCCAGTGCGACCACGGCTAACCCCCACGAGAAGCCAAATAACCCGCCTGCCAGCACTGCATAAGCGGTTCCCGGCAACACGGGCAGAATAACGCTGGTAAAGCGCAAGCCAAAGACGATCGCTGGTGCCCAGATGCCAAAGCGATCGACCTGTTCGCGAACCTGCTGAAGACCGATCGTTTGCAGGAGCCAGAGAATGCCAACGAGGAGCAGTCCGATCAGGATGCCGCGAAGGAGAGGAAGGGGTTTCAGGGACATGGGGAAATGGGGAAGTGGGAAGGTGGGGGCGAGGGAGTCAGGGGATTAGGGGTTGTTAGAGAGATGGTCGAAATATTGCTGGAGGAGCGGTGGCAGGGTGGCGAAGGCGATCGCAAAAGTTCTTTCGCTGGTGCGCTGTCTGACGACCTTGGCATACAGTTCTTCGGACGTTGTTTGGGCGGGTTGGGTTGGGCTGGGGAGGAATAGATTGATTTTGAGATTGGTCATTTCGCTGGGGAGACTGTTTCGATCTGCTGCAACGATCGCCGCTTTCTTGGACGAGAGCTTGACTAAATGACCTTCAAAATAAACATTGCTCACCCGCTTGTCTTCCACGATCGCATAGCGTAGCCGAAGGGGGCGGGGCAGATTGAAAAGGGCTTCTTCTTCTTTAGGCAAATAGAGATTGTAATAGCCGCTGACGCCGTAAACTTCATAAACCACAATCGGCTGCTGAATGCCTTTGGGCTGCACCTGCTTTTGGCGGGTGATTTTGACGCTTGATCCGGCTTCTTGCAGGGTGTCTTCGGAAATGAGAATTTGTCCGCCCTGGGTGTAGGACTCGATCCGATAAGTCAGGTTAACCGGGCTGCCGACAATGCCGTATTTGGTGCGCTGTTCTGAGCCAATGTTGCCCACTACCACATCTCCGGTGTGAATGCCGATGCCCATTGCCAGGGGAGACAAGCCCCGTGACTGAAGCTGAGCATTTACCGCGCCCATTGCAAGCTGCATCGCACAGGCACAGGCAACGGCTCGCAGGGCATCGTCAGAGCGGGCAGTCGGCGCACCAAACAGCACCAAAATGCCATCGCCCATGAATTCGTCGATCGTTCCCTGGTACTGATTGATCACCTCCGACATTTGCCCCAGGTAGAGATTGAGGATATGAATCACGTCTTCGGGCTGCAATCGCTCTGCTAAAGCGGTAAAGCCACGCAGGTCAGAAGTCAGAATCGTGATTTTGCGGCGATCGCCCCCCAGCTTCAAACCTTCCGGGTTTTCCAGCAGGTTCATCACAATCTCGTTGCTGAGATAACGACCAAACACCTGACGAATCAGCTGGTTGCGGTTTTCTAAATCTTGATTGACGTTTGCCAGATCTGCCGTTCGTGCCTGCACCCGTCCTTCCAGTTCGCGGGCAGTTTCGCGCAGCTTGCCCACCACCAGCCCCAGCCCGGAAAGCCCAATAAACGAAAGGCTACCGAGCATGAAAAAGGTATCTCTCAGCTCGTGGCTCACTTTCTGATTCAGGCTGTCGATCGTTTGACTCACTTCCCAAACACCGCCGACATCGCCCACTTCCCAATCTTTTTTGGGGCTATTGGGGTGGGTATTGTGGCAGGCAACACAGGTCGCTCTCATAATGCTAGCTTCGCCGTAGCGAAAGGTGGTCAGTCCGTTGACTTTTTCGATGCGCGAGAATTTTTGCTGAGGATTTTTCCGTAAATACGCCAAAGCATCGCGCTCAAAGCCATCTCGCATTCCGCCCTCTTTGCGCCAGGGAAACGGAAAGTCGCTATAAAACCGCATTGACATATCGCGATTTTCTTCGGTGATTCGATCGCTCAGTTCGATCGCAAAGGTAGAAGGCAGGGGAATCGCTCCGCTTTGAGTGAGATAGGCATGGGTGACGGAAATGCCATCGACCGTTTTGGCGCGTTCAACAGCCGCCTGGCTATAGAGATCAATTGCTTGATTAAAGGATTGCGTATAAAGTTCAGCATTTTGAGTTGCCTGGGATTCAATCAAACTGGCAGACAGACGTGACATATTAGAGAACACGACCCCTGCCGCAATACAAAACAGGAGGACAAGGATCAGCACAATCCGCCTCATTAAAAGCCGAAAAACCCAGTTCCAAATCTTGCCCATGAATCCTTCGTTAAAAAATAGTTAGAAAAAGGGGCATTGCTGAATCGGGATATGAAGGGTGCAAATTTAGCTTCTGTATCGCCCCCTAAATCCCCCAATGCTGGGGGACTTTGAATTC
>NZ_JACJOR010000052.1:0-5416 GCF_014695615.1 Leptolyngbya sp. FACHB-711 | reverse complement strand
TGATGAGGTCAACGGTGAACGGGAGAGATGCAGTGACTAACTTGAGGGAACCACTATTTCAGATACTCAACGATCGGGTTCAGGATCGGGGCATTGCCGGGATTGCCGTTGCCCTGAAGCCAGGCGCAAAGCCTGAATCAGTTTGGCTGCCAGCTTCGATCCCAGATGAGCCTACTTTCCTGGCATACAGCATTACCAAAACCTTTACGGCGGCTCTATTGCTTCTGCTGCAGGAGGAAGGACGGCTATCGCTCGAAGACCCTCTGGTGCGGTGGTTTCCCAACATTGCTCAAGCCGATTGCATTTCTCTGCGCCAACTGCTCAACCATACTGCCGGAATTCCAGACTACGGTTCTTTGCAGGCTTACCACGAGGCAGTACGCACTTCTCCATCCGTGCCCTGGTCGTTTGACCAGTTTGCAGCCGCCACCTATGAGCAGGGGCTATTGTTTGCGCCAGGAACAGGCTGGGCGTACTCGAACCCCGGCTATCTGCTCTTAAAACGCATTGCCGAAGCCGCAACGGGTATTTCCTTTCGCAATCTCATCTTCAATCACATTGTTCGCCCCCTGGGGTTACGTCAAACGTTTGTACCAGAATCGATCGCGGAACTTACCTCCCTTGCGCCAGCCTTCTCTCGCGCCCTGGCTGCCGATAGAACAGCTCGTGATGTTCGCCACTTCTATCATCCTGGCTGGGTATCTCACGGTGTGATCGCATCAACTCCTGCTGAGATTGTGCTGTTTTTGAATGCTGTGTTTGGCGATCGTCTTCTTCCAGGACATTGCGTTGAAGAAATGGCAATCCTTACACCCGTTCCGATGCCAGATACCAGCAATTCACCTCAGGCAGAGTCTCCGCGCTGGGTCAAGCCAAGCTATGGACTGGGCCTTATGGGAGATCCAGCATCAAGATGGGGCTTAGTGTTAGGTCATAACGGCGGTGGACCCGGTTATAACACCAGCGCATTTCACGCTCCTGAACTGGGAGGGGTATCGGTCTGTGCAATGTGTGCAGTGGAACAGAGCATTCAAGCTGAGGAGCTTGTTTTCGCGGTACTGGATTGGATTGCATCCTGAAGCACCAAATGAAGCAGCAGACCTCCGGCTCCGGCTTTTCTGCTTTTTTGCTTGCCTCGAATAAAACTGATATTGAGGTAAGGTAAAGTCTTATGAACAAAAGTACATACTCTTTAGTAGAATAGCGACATACAAAGGTAAGTATTTTTGCTCATTACCATGACAGCCGATCATTTTCCCTGGCTAACTGCGATCGTCCTGCTCCCCCTCGTAGCTTCCCTCCTCATCCCCGTGCTGCCCGACAAAAACGGCAAGCAGTTGCGGTGGTATGCCCTGGGCGTAGGTCTCGCAGATTTTGCTTTAACGTGTTACGCCTTCTGGAAGCATTACGATCCGAGCAGTGCAACGTTTCAACTCGCAGAAAGCTATTCCTGGGTTCCCCAGTTAGGTCTGAACTGGGCAGTTTCGGTTGATGGAATTTCTGCCCCACTGGTTCTTCTGGCTGGATTTGTAACTACGCTGTCGATCTTTGCCGCTTGGCAGGTCGATCGCAAGCCAAGACTCTTCTACTTCCTGCTCCTGGTGCTGTACTCCGCACAGATTGGCGTGTTCGTGGCTCAAGATATCCTGCTGCTGTTCATCATGTGGGAGATTGAGCTGGTTCCCGTCTATCTGCTGGTTTCGATCTGGGGCGGGCAAAGACGACGCTATGCGGCAACGAAATTCCTCCTTTACACGGCAGCCGCTTCAATTTTCATCCTGGTTGCGGGTTTGGCAATGGGTCTGTATGGCGGCACAGACATTACCTTCAACATGGCGGAGCTGGGTCTGAAAGACTATCCGCTGACGCTGGAACTGCTGCTGTATGCAGGTTTGCTGATTGCCTTTGGTGTGAAGCTAGCGATTTTTCCCCTCCACACTTGGCTACCGGATGCTCACGGTGAGGCATCTGCTCCCGTCTCAATGATTCTGGCAGGCGTGCTGCTGAAGATGGGCGGCTATGGTTTGATTCGCCTGAATCTGGAACTGCTGCCCGAAGCGCACATTTACTTTGCCCCCATTCTGGCAGTGCTGGGCGTGGTAAACATCATCTACGGTGCGTTTAATTCGTTCGCTCAGTCCAATATGAAGCGGCGGTTAGCCTATTCCTCAATTTCGCACATGGGGTTTGTGCTGCTGGGCATTGCTTCCTTTACCGATGTCGGAATTAGCGGCGCAATGCTGCAAATGCTGTCCCACGGTTTGATTGCGGCAGCTCTGTTCTTCCTGGCAGGCGTGACCTACGATCGCACCCACACCTTGGCAATGGAGGAAATGGGCGGGATTGGTAAGGCAATGCCCAAAGTATTTGCCCTGTTTACGGCGGCATCAATGGCATCTCTAGCCCTTCCTGGCATGAGCGGCTTTGTCAGCGAGATTTCAGTCTTTGTTGGCGTAGCAACCAGCGATGTCTACGGTTCCACTTTCCGCACCGTAACGGTGATTCTGGCGGCGATCGGACTGATTCTGACTCCGGTTTATCTGCTCTCGATGCTGCGTCAGGTCTTCTATGGTGTCACCGTTCCGCCTTCCTGTGATATTAGTGGAGCGAGTGTGGCAGCGGTGGGCACTCAAGAAGTGGTTTGCTTTGGCACGAATTGCGTTTTGCCTGCTGATGCGGTCTTTAGCGACGCGAAACCGCGTGAAGTCTTCATCGCTGCCTGCTTCCTGGTGCTGACGATTGGTATTGGCTTCTATCCCAAGCTGGCAACCCAGATGTACGACGCAAAGACTGTGGCAGTAAATGCCGGACTCAATCAGTCCTATAGCCAAATTGCTCAGCGAAATCCCCAGATCTACGCAAAAAGCTTACTTCCGAGGTTCTCGCGACCCGAAGCGGCTCCAGTTGTCGGGGTGATCGAATAGCGCGATCGCGACAAGCTATTCATCCGCGTTCAATTGCACGGTTCAATTACACGATACCTACACCGTATGCATTAACCATTCAAGGGGCGATCGACTCGCCCTTTTTCTTTTGCAAGTTTTTTGGGTGTTGCTGAATCGGAGTATGATACGCCCCCCTAGCCCCCCAACTTTGGGGGAACCAGAATTCAAAGTCCCCCAGTATTGAGGGATTTAGGGGGCGATACAGAAGCTAAATTTGCACCCTTCCTATCCCGATTCAGCAATGCCGTTTTTTGCAGATGTTCAGCTCAGTTCCGTTAAGGGACAATTTGAAACCGCTCACCACTTAAAACCTCTCACCATAAAGGCAAGAGGCTGGGTCATACGATCGCCTGACGATTCGCCTGATAATTGGCTTACACCTGGGCGGGGGGAGCAAACAGTTCCTCGTATTCTTCAGAGAAGTTGGCTTTTACGTCTGCAAATTCGCCAGGGGTAACGGCAGCGTTAAGCACCGCAAAGACAGCTCGGCAGTAAGTAGGGGCGATCGTCAGTTCAACGCCTGCTTTTTGAGCCACGCGCTCGTAGAATTCTCGCAGGGAAAAGTAGGTTCCGTTTTGTCCTTCGCGTCCGTACAGGTACTCATCAAGCTGTTTAGGAAGCTGGGCAGCAAGCTGGTGTGCCTCGTCGCCCACAATGCGGTCTGCGATCGTTTCTAACACAGCTCCAGTGGCGGTTTCAGCGGCCTCACGCGAATCGAGTTGAGCAAAGCTCTGGACGTGCTTAATAAACTGGTCGTACTGCATAAATCTTGCTTCGGGTGAATCAACAAAAGTTGTGCTTATTCTAAAAAGCAAAATTTGGGTTCCCCCTCTCACAAAAGAACGTGATTCGGTCGCATTTCGTCCCTCTTTTGAATCACGCTAATCGCCGCCCAATTCCACCAGTTTGCCGATGTTGAAGTCAATTCTGACCCAGCGTTTTTGACGTTGCAGCGCGTTGAGTAACAGCAGCGGGATATGCCAGTGATGCACCATAAGAAACGGCAGCGGATCGTCGGCCTGAAGAATAGCGTCTTTGCCGCGCAGTAAGGAATTGAACCACTGGATGAAATCACTGGATGAGCGAATTCCGGTCAGTCGCCAGAGTTCGTGATATGTCCAATAAGTCGGCTTGCTGCTAGGCAGGGGTTGAAGCGGCGCGTCTGGGAGCGGCTGTTTGCTGAGATAGGCATCGGCAACGCCAGGATGATTGTAAAACAGGGTAATTGCCGAATGGGTACGGGGATTGCATTCGATCGCATACACTGTGCCATTCTGTGCTTCGATAAAGTCGAACGAGATTTGTCCCGTGAGCTGATAGGCTTCGACAAATCGCGTCACCCACTCAAGAATTTTGGGATGATCGACCTGCTCGTAATTCACTTGAAAGGCAGACGATCGGGAACAGCAGTGAAGCTGAATTTTGCCGTTTTGCACTGTGCTGTGGGTGCAGTATTCCTGCCCCGGGATAAACTCCTGGAGAACCCAGGGATTGTCTGCTCGAATCGGCAAACCTTGAAGCTGTGCCTGAGCAGCCTGCCGGGATGCCATCGGATACTGGGTCATGTCCAACCGATGCACCGCATCATAGGCAATATTTTTGAAAATATAGCGGCTGCTGTCCGATGGAAATTCAAAATCTAGAAGCTGCTCTGGGGAGGTGATGCGGAACGTACGGGGAACGGATAACCCGATCGCATTTGCCATCTGAGAAAATTCATATTTGTCATCCAATCGACGAATCAAATCCGTATCAAACTGAAAAACTTCACAGGACGACGGCAGTGATGATTTTGCTAATGCTGTGTAATAGCTTTCATTAGCAGCAGTGACGGGAACCAAAAAGTTAACCTGCTCTTGTTTAACGATCGCGGTAAGATCCTGAAGAAATGCTTCTAGATCTGTTCGGGGTGAGGCTACGGTATAAAAGCGATCGACTGCTTTCGAGAACCGATGTCCGGTCATCCAGTATTTATCAATTTCAACCAAAATCACACGATGTCCGGCAGCATGAAAAGAACGGGCAAGCTGCAATGCTTTAGTCATTTTGCCGCCCGTAATTAAAACAGTTCTTTGATTAGATCCTGAATTAATACGAACATTCGCAGAATTTGTTTCGGAATTAGCTTGCGAATTTAACGTATGAATAATCAGTGTAATGGCAACAATAATCAAATTAACTGGAAAGACGACATACAATAATGCCAGTGTTGCTAAATTTTGCAGCTCAGCTAGAGTGCGATCGGATATTGATTGAGAATTCATCGTTTAGGAATTAGCACACCGCAGGATGGGCATAAAATATGAAAGGCGAGGCTCAAACCAAACAATGCTGGTCAGAGCCGTCGCACAGGAAGGGAAACTTGAGACTACAGGCGGCGGATCACCGTGATGCCATCTCGCAGCGGCAACAGCACTTGCTCAACTCGCGGATCGGCAGCAACGGTTTTATTGAATCGATCGATCGCCTTT
>NZ_JACJOR010000519.1:0-4367 GCF_014695615.1 Leptolyngbya sp. FACHB-711 | reverse complement strand
CTTCAGATGAAAAACGTATTGCACCTGATTGGGGCTGGGCTGTTGCCAATCCATTCGCCGAATCACGGGATCATTGTCCATATAGATCGTGTCGGTCTGGGCAGTAGTGTTGTACAGGTTCAAGGTGAAGGTGCGATCGTCCTCTTGTACGCTCAAGGGCACGGCAACCTGGAGGGGAAACAGCACTTCTGTCCAGTCTCCGGCTTCACGCGATCGAATGCTGCGAATCAGGCTTTGGGGCGGCATCGCGTTGGCAATTACTTGAGTTTCGGAAGCGCGAATCCAGGCTCCGTAGTCTAACCGCAGCCATTCTCCAGTGCGGGCGGTAACGGAGGCTCTGGTTCCTTTCGGGAGGGGAGTCAGGCGCGAATAGTCAGTGCTAGGTCCGGTGCGGGCGGCTCCCGGATCAGCAGTCACTTCCACCACTTGAAGCTGATTCGGCGAGAGCAGTTCCACTTTGCCGCTGCCTTGTTGAGTTACGGTTTGCCCGTTCAAGCTGAGGCGAAAAGTGGGAAAGCCCAAATCCTCAGTTCCACGCGCAGGCGCGAGCATAAAACCGCTTTGAATCGCATTCCCATCGCTTAACCTCGGCTGAAGTTCAGACGGAAACGTGGTGCAGCCCTCATAGGCGATCGCCTCTGACATTGCATTCGATGAAGTCGGCTGGTTTTGCAGCGTCAGAACGGCAGCATTGGGCGGCAAACTAACCGCATTGGGCTGAGGCAACAGCGGGAGCGATCGATCCTTTAGCGTCACCGAAACAGTCGCATTCGCAGGCGCGATCGCACTAAAGCAAATCGGCTCATTAGGCAGGCGAGCAATATTTTCCGCAGGGGAGAGCGACCCTTCTGCAAAAGCAGTTCCCACAGGAGCAGGCGGCTGGCCAGACGTGCGAATGACACGCAAGGTCAGCGTTTGGGAGCTAGCCTGGAGCGTGAAAACATTCTCTCCTATCTGAAGCGGAAAGCTGGGCGCAAAATGTCCTGCCGCACTGCGATCGATTGTTTGTCCGTTGACCATAACCGTCTCGCTTGCCGGAGCCGTGCCGATAAGAAAGATGCGATCGGAAGTGGTTTCGTGCTGGTCAGGTGGATAGACCACCGAAAGCGGCTGTTCTGCACTGGCGGGCTGTTCTGCTCTAGCACTATCTACAAGAAATGTCATGCCGATCGCTATCCCAAATCCAATAGCTCCAACACCGATCAAGCGGCGGAAATTGCTCATGCGGTTGCTCATGCGAAAAACGAGAAACAAAACCTGACTTCAAAATCATCCCTTATCCTATCGAACTCAGGACGCTTATCCCGCAGAAGCCGTTCCCAGTTGCAGCCCAAACCGTCAAAGGCTCAGTCAGCCCAACATCGAGCTAAAGAATCTCTAATAACAATGCGGCGATCTCAGAATAAATGCCTACAATGAAGACAGTTAGACTAAGTACATATACACATTGCAGTTAAGCGAGCACTGGTTATGACAATGAGCGGCGAGACGCAAAATGCTGGAAGCCTTTCCGAGCGGGAACTCCAAATCGTTGAGCTGGTCGCGGCTGGTTTAACTAACCAGGAAATCGCTGCAAAGCTTGACATTAGCAAACGCACCGTAGACAACCATATCAGCAACATCCTGACCAAGACCGCAACCGGAAATCGAGTGGCACTGGTGCGCTGGGCATTGCAGTGGGGCAAAGTCTGCATTGACGAAGTTAACTGCTGTACGCTACCGATCGCCAGAGACGCGCTCCCGCCTGCCACAGAGATGCCTGAAGAAGAAATAATGGCTACCGAAGATTTGCTCTAACCGACTCCATCTTTTCGCTTTCTGAAAACCTTTCGTATCCCGAAAGTTTGTATCCCAGAAATCTGTATCTTAGAAAACACAGTGTCAGAAACCTGTGAAAGAATGGGTAATACCTGCACAAACCCATGCCCCCTCACCGAAACTGCTTGAATGAATGCCTCTTTAACTCCTGTTCGACTGGTTTGTCCCCAGTTACCGCTTGCAGTCTACTGCGAAGTTGCTGCCCACCTGAGACAGGTTGATGGGGTTGAAGCAGACTTGCTGCCGCAAACTTCTCAACAGTTCAGCTATCAAGAAAGTCAGGTCGGCGGACTCTGGCTCCGCTACACCTCAGCCGCAAATACAACTGCTCAGCAGCGCGTCGAGCAAATTCTGCGCTACTATGCCGATCGCTTTGGAGGGTGGGAACGGCTGAATTCCTAGAGGGTGGGGCGATCACCTGCCGCACGAGTTGAGCTAAGATTTATTGCTTGGGAATTGATGCAAAAGCGATGCAAAACAGTTTCCCCTGCGCGGTAATCGCCTTTTTCACTCTCTAGATCTGATCCATGAGCGGAATTCAAGCCATTAAGGGAACACGCGACATCCTGCCCGATGAGGTGGGCTACTGGCAGTGGGTTGAGTCCGTTGCCCGGACAATTCTTAGCCGCGCCGCCTATCGAGAAATTCGCACCCCTATCTTTGAGCAGACCGATTTGTTTGAGCGCGGAATCGGGGAAGCCACCGACGTGGTCGGCAAGGAAATGTACACCTTCCTTGATAAAGGCGATCGATCGATCACGCTGCGCCCTGAAGGCACTGCTGGAGCCGTGCGGGCATACATCCAGCGTAGCCTCTATGCCCAGGGAGAAACTCAGCGGCTCTGGTACACCGGACCCATGTTTCGCTACGAGCAGCCCCAGGAAGGACGGCAGCGACAGTTTCACCAGCTTGGGATCGAATCAATCGGCAGTGCTGATCCCCGTGCCGATGTGGAAGTGATTGCGCTGGCAATTGATATTCTCAAAACCCTGGGTTTAGACAACCTGCGCCTGGATTTGAACTCGGTCGGAGATCCAGACGATCGCCGCCAGTATCGCGAAGCACTCATCAACTATCTCATGCCCTATCGGGCAGACCTGGATACCGATTCCCAAAACCGCCTGGAGCGAAATCCCCTCAGAATCCTCGACAGCAAAGACCCCAAAACAAAGCAAATTGTCCAGGACGCGCCTAAAATCTGGGATCACTTTTCGCCAGACTCCCAGCAGCGATTTGAACAGGTGCAGCAGCAGCTAACGGATTTGGGCATCGCCTATCGGCTGAATCACTGCCTAGTGCGCGGTTTAGACTACTACACCCACATGGCATTTGAAATCATTGCCGACACGGGACTGGGGGCGCAAAATACAGTCTGCGGCGGCGGTCGCTACGACGGGCTGGTGAAAGAGCTGGGTGGACCCCAAACTCCGGCAGTCGGCTGGGCGATCGGCTTAGAACGGCTCATCATTCTGCTGCGACAGGCGACTGAGGCAGCTCCGGCAACTCCGCTGGATTTTTATTTAGTATCAAGGGGCGATCGGGCAGAAGCTCAGGCAACCCAGCTTGCGCAGATGCTGCGGCATCAGGGCTTTTCAGTAGAGCTGGACTTAAGTGGCAGTGCGTTTGGCAAACAGCTGAAACGTGCCGATCGGAGCGGCGCAACTGCCTGTCTCGTTCTGGGTGATGCAGAAGCAGATAGTCAAACAGTGCAGCTTAAATGGCTGGCTTTGGGTCAGCAGGAAAAAATTACTCAAGCCGATCTCTCTACAAAGGCAGATGAGTTTCGGGAGCGGATTGCTCAAGCTAGGGCCTAGCCAGTTCGGGAACCGACACATCTTGATTCCGGTCAATTTACCCACTGATTACAATCTGGAATCAGGTTTAAGATAGAATACCCCTGTGGTGTGAATGAGTAATAATTACTAGTCCAAGTTAATGAACAGCATAATTTCTTCTAATTCTGGTGTTACCGCTGAATCGGCTCAAAGAATGGCTGCATCATCTTCATTCCAGCCATCGCCCAATCGGAAACTGCCTTACCAGGCAACTCATCAAGTTGAGTTAATGCATCTTGAGGCAGAAACAGAAGCACTCTTGCAGCATCTTCAGGCATTGAAACAGCGTCGTCAAATCGTTCAGAATGTTTCGCAACCAGCGGGACAGCTCGAGCCTGCACTGGCAATGCGCTAATCTGGCTTGGCCGAGTTTGTTTTACTGGGCCTGTCTTAACTGGTCCGTTTTAACCTGACGGTCGCGCTCACAACTGCCATTTCACAGTTGCAACCTTATGATCCGAATAAGTTTTTTGCCTGCACTCGATCGAGCTGTAGGCTTTTTTGATTTCCGCCTGTTTCTCGCCTGGCTGGCTTTGTCGCCTCAGGCCGTCTTTACTGCCTCAGAGGTTATTGGACAGTAAACAACTTGATCGAGACCGTGAAAATGGGCTTGGAGTCACACGATTTAATGAGTCTTTCCGAAGAAATAGATTAGTTTTTCTGATCTCCCATTCCCCAAAAGCTTCTTTTTCTCAAGCAGGAGCAGGCCTCGAT
>NZ_JACJOR010000518.1:0-19202 GCF_014695615.1 Leptolyngbya sp. FACHB-711 | reverse complement strand
CAGAGCATTTTATTTTCTGCAATTCCTGCGCTTGACTTCCATGATTGGAGAATCTTCTAATTCCCCGTTGGCTGCGGTTTCTGTTAGCCATCGCTCAGCATCGCCACACTCAGAAATATCTCGTTCTGAATCCTCGCATACGGTTCAGCAGGCACAGCAGATCGTTTATGACTATCTGCTAAACATTGTGAAGAGCTGGATGCCGGGTGATGTTCTAACCGAGTTTAAGCATCTTTTTATTCATCATTCCCAGGCAGCGAACACTGAAGTTTTAATCTGCCTGCATAAGATTATTTTTTTGAACGCTAAGCAGGAATTTTGCTATACGCTCAAGCGAGCGTGCTACATCTTGATTAATAACTGGGATGTGCGCCGTAATCATGAACTGATTCAACAGTTGATTGAACTCTTTTCTGATTCCATTCTCGATCGCCCCTCGATCTCACCAACGCTCAAGCGGCTGCACCAATGGCTGCGCGAGTTTGCCGCCAGTACCGATTTCCAGGAACTAAAGCTTTATGTAGAGCGATACGATCAGCAAAAACAAAATTGGACTCATCACTTTGCGTCTTACTTACTGGCTTCTCAATTTGCCAATCTGAATAACTCGATCGAACAGCGGCAGGCAGCCTGTAAACTCTCCAGACAGCTTCGAGAGCAGTTTAAGTTTGATCTGGCACGCTATACTGCGCTGTCGCAAAGTTCTATCAGTGTGCAAAGACTTAAAAATCCAACGGGATTAGGCGATCGAGTTCTGCATTTGATTAAGCGCATTGTGCTGCGACGTGGCTCTTTTAGTTACTCGAATATTGCCCGGATTTTTATTGGGCAAATTCAGGGTTTAAGCTATCAGGAATTCAAGCAAAGTTTGCTGGAGTATCTGACGTTTTCGCTCGATCATCCTCAGTTCGTACAAACCCTTCAGGAGCATCTTGCGGAAAAGCTGGTGCCGCTATACGGCGATCGCGATAATCAGCCTATTACCTCTGCGCTGCTTATGCGAACAGCGAATCGAATGATTGATTATTTGTTAACCGAAAACGGCGAAGAACCTTCTGCTCTGTTCATTCTGCTGCTGTCTAGGGGAAACGCGCTGCTGCTGGTGATTGTGCTGCTGAAAATTGTGCTGGTTTGTCGTTATGTTCGCGTTCACTTGGAAACTCGAATTGCTGAGATTATTCGATACTACAAGCAGTACCCAGAAGAAGAGTGCCGCCAGGTGATTGACTTCCTGGAAATTCTGCACATCACGCTCACAATTTATACCGAGAACGTACAGTATACTCTTGTGAATATGAACCAGGCCCAGCGTTATACCGGGCGTTATTCTGTGCCGCAGCCCAACTTGGAAACCTACCGCATTTTTTCGCAGATGTGCTCAACCCAGGCTCGGTTAAACCTAGTGCAAAGCAGCTTTTCCCAGGTCACAATGACTCCTGCCCAATCTGCTGAAGTAGGAACTGCTGGCTCAGTTGAAGTAGGAACTGCTGGCTCATCCAGTCATCCTGCGGTTTCGTCGTCTGCTGATCAGGAAATTACTCCAGTGTAAGCTGACTACCCCAGCGATCCTGCGCTAGAAACGCCCGATCCATCGGAATCGAGGCAACGGGTTCGGTCAGGGTGAATTGCCCAGAGGTAATCCACTGCTTTAGCTCCAGCGCGATCTGACGGGCAAGATAGAGGCTCGACAGCGAAGCCACCCGCACTGTTTTGCCGTCGATCGTAATTCGACCCGACTTAAGCTGGGCATAGCTGACCAATCCAAAGGTCGGACGTACCCGACGCGGAATCGAAAAATCCACCACGGGAACCACCAAATCCTGGTCGCGGACAGACGATCGCAAAACGACTTCCTCATTTAGCACAGGCAGCGGAATTCCCACCCCCAGCATCAGCGAAGGACCATAGCCACGAAAGTAGCAGCCGCGCACCCACTGGGACTGCATTTGCTTGGCATCGCCGATCAGGGCAAGAGTTGCACCGGGTCCAACCGGAGTATGATTCGGCAATCGTTTTTGCAGCGGAAAATGCTGGGTTCCTTCCCACGCCACATAGCCCACACCGCCCCCCAGAAAGATGCGTGTCCCAATGCCCACCACCTGCAAATCGGGATCGTTCATGAGCGGCGACATTGCGCCCGGATTGGAGTACACCGCATTGCCCAGGTGGGGCTGAAGCGGTCCCAGATAGGTGTAGAGCGGTCGATCGCCTCCATTGACGCCCACAATGAAATTTTGATAGGCATTGCGCGGGTTGAAGAGATAGAACTGGTTGATCGTGTCGCGGGTAATCGTCGTTTCAAACGAAGCCCGTGAATAACAGTCCGTTGATTGACCGCTTGCCCGCAGATGGACTGCCTTACCCGCAATCAAATCGGCAATTACATGACCGCCGCCCCGCTCTCGTTGCTCATCTCCGTCTGGTCCATCACTTTTGCCCGGGAATTCGGTCATCTGCGTCGCGCCCAGGTATAAATCGACTGCGCCAAATCCGGCGTATGCCGCGACCCCATCCAGCCAGCACTGACGAATTTTGATCGGCGGATCGGTCTGTCCCAGATTCAAAATCGCGCCGGAGGACTCCATCGGCTCAAATGCACCTGTAGTGATCACATCGACCTGTTTAGTCGCCTGGGTCACGCCAATTTCCTGCACCCGTGCTTTTAGTTCCTCCGCCGTCCAGACGATCGCTTTCCCAGCTTGAATCTTGTCGTTGATTTCTGCGATCGATCGCATTCTAAATTCCTCTTAGGGTTGCCTTTTGCGATTATTCCTGGACTTTTTTCGATCGCCAAGCCAGCAGCCCCGCCATCAGGATCGAGGGACTCAGCACGAGAGCTAGGGCAAGGCTAGACGTTTCTGGAATCTTTTCCAGGAAAGGCAAGAATTTGATGGCGATCGAAATTGCTGCCGACAGTAGCCCGATTTTGAGCAAAACGCTGAGTGAGTCGTTCAGAGAGCCATTCATGCCAGGGATTCCTTTCGGGCGGGGTACGGGGAATAGTAAACTGATTCTGCCTGATTGCTGACTATCTTCATTTTGCTCATGGCTGTTTCAACTGTGACGGTTACGGTTCCTGCAACGACTGCGAATCTGGGTCCCGGCTTTGACTGCATCGGGGCAGCATTCACGCTTTACAATCGGTTTCAGTTTACTGCTTTGCCGGACACAGAATCGCCGCTTACGATCGCAGCCACCGGACTCGAAGCTGATCGCGTTGCCACAGACGATCGCAATCTCGCCTATCACGCCTTTGAGCATTTTTATCAAACCTTAGGCAAAACCCCGCCTCCGCTGCATCTGGCGATCGATCTTCAGGTTCCACTGGCGCGAGGGTTAGGCAGCTCTGCCACCGCGATCGTAGGTGGACTGGTCGGCGCAAATGCCCTTGCCGGATCGCCCCTGTCTCGCGAACAGATCATGAAGCTGGCGATCGAACTGGAAGGACATCCCGATAACGTTGTGCCTGCTTTGCTAGGTGGCTGTCGGCTTGCGGCAACTCAGCTAGACGGCGGCTGGGCAATTTGTGAAGTTGGGTGGCATCAAGACATTGTGCCGATCGTTGCCATTCCTGATTTTGAGCTGTCTACCGCGGAAGCGCGGCGCGTGTTGCCTGCTCAATATAGCCGTCAGGATGCGATTTTTAATATTGCCCATCTGGGCTTGCTGATTCGGGCATTAGAAAGCGGGCGATCGGATTGGCTCCAGACCGCCCTTCAAGACAAGATTCATCAGCCCTATCGTCAATCCCTGATTCACGGTTACTCCTCGGTTGAGGAAGCGGTGATAGCGGCGGGAGCGGATGGATTAGTGATTAGCGGAGCCGGACCCACCTTGCTGGCACTGACTCGCCCCGATCGCGCTGCTGCGGTCGAATCTGCGTTAACCCAAGCCTGGACAGCCGCCGGAGTCACCGTGCAAACCCAGCGGGTGCAGATTGACACCCAGGGGGCGACGATCGCTTTTCCTTAAGAACGTGGATTTACCTTAAGAGCATGGATTTAAGCGTCGATTTAAGAGATCTGCTGTAAGAATCGAAAATTCCCCCTTGATCCCCTAACCCCTGCTTCCACCAGAGGCAAAGGGGAGCCGAAGCTGCAATCAGAGCGTGAGTTGAATTCAAACTCCCTCGCCCTTCCTGAGAGAGGAATTTAGGGTGGGGGTTTCCCTACTGAAGCTGTAGGATTGCCTGCTGGATCCGCTCTGCCAGAGTCGGATCATTCTCGTGGGCAGCGGTGATTTGATTAAAGCGGGTAATGCTCAACTGGTTTCGATCGGCGATCTGAATTGCGCTATTGCAAAATTCGATCGCGTTCTGGCGAATGCCGGAATCGAGTTCTTGCAGGCTGCTAGGGACATCGCAGCGAATCGCGGGCACATAGCCGACCCGATTTTTGATCGTGTTGTAGGTGCTTTGCCGCAGGGGTTCAATCGACAGCACCGCACGGGCATAGCGTTGAATTTCGTCGCTGCTGACCGATTGCGCCTGGGCACTGCTGCTAAAGCTCAGAGACGCCGTAGGCGCGTGGTAGCTGGGAACCCAGCCCACTAGCACACCCACAGCCGAAGCTGTCGCAATTAAACCAAATTGCAATTGGCGATTCCATTTCAGACGAGACAAGGGACGTAGCGCGGAGATCATAGTTAACGGTTACTAAAGTCGTAACGATTCAGGTATTCTGAATGCCTTGAATTATTTTAGGGGCGAGATGTTCCAGGCTGATGCTGCCGGACAAACAGTTGGCACAGTTCAATCACTTTTGTTTGAAGCACTGCCATTGGATCGCCGCCCTGGCTTTTAAGGCTAAACTCTAGCTCCAGCAGCAGCGGCAACGTTTGTCTCAGGCTATCCAGGGGAAGCGATCGCACTTCCTGCTTCAGAAAATAAATCCGCTTCGGATTACTCACTTCTGCCATTCGAGCAATTTCGCGATCGTCACGTTCACCCGACTCCACCATCAGCTTGATCCACAGCCAGGTGCGAAACTGTCCTACCAGCGTGGACACAATGCGAAGCGGTGGCTCGTTTTGCTTAAACAGGTCAGCCACCAGGGTCAGGGCTTTTCCCGTATCTCCCTGCTGAATTGCGCTGGCAAGCTGGAGGCTATTTTGCGTGTAGTTGGTGACGAGGCTGGCAACGATCGCTTCATCCAGGGGTTCCGACTGAGATTTGCTATGGAGCGACAGTTTCTCTAGCTCTAGATACAGCTGCCGCGACTGATTGCCTACCGAGTCTGCTAAAAGCTGCACCGCATCACGGGTTAACTTCACGCCCATTTCCTGAGCCGATCGCCGCACCTGCTCGATGATCTGGTCGGTCTTCCAGGGGGGAATCAAGGCAAACTCGCGGATTTCGGCGTATTTTTGCAGCAGTTTGGTCGATTTAATCCGTCCGTCAGGTTTACTGCTGGAGGTTAGTAGGAGTACGTTAGTATCTGGAATCGCCGGAAGCGTTCGGTCAAGCTCGCTCAGAAGTTCCTCAGAACATCGCTGAGCCAGAGAAGTCTCAACTAGCCAAACGAGTCTGCTGCCCGTCCCAAAGGGTGCAGTCATCACTTGATTGAGTGCTTGGGTAATGCCATCGCTTTGTTCGGGGGGAATCTTGTCATAGTTAAAGCTTGCCCAGTCGGGGTCAAGGGTGCGATCGCGCAACGCTTCCACTGCCCGATTTAAGGCAAAATCATCATCGCCCCAGTAAAAGTAAATTGGCATGAATGCGACCTCGACTGCGTGATCCCCGCCCTCCATTTTGGAGCAGATTCCCGGTAGAGTAGGGAAAGTATTAGATGAACCTTTTTGTTTACCATTCTCGATCGAGGATTGGGATTAGATTTCAGAAAGCAGGTTTCAAACCTTCTGGATCACTCCTGGATCGCGGTGAAGCAGTTTCCCCTGTGGGACGATCGCCCATCCTATCGAGGATACCGATTCCTATCAGTTAAGCGCGAGGCAAGTTAGCTTGGACGATACCTATCAGATTTATATCAATCGAGTGGCACGCCTGACCCTGCCAGAGGTTTTCCAGTCGCAGGTGCAGCATATTCAGCCGTCTCCTAAGTTTGTTCGTCAGCCCGATGGCACAATCCACCCCGCTCCGTTTCCGGGCTATACGATTATTTCTCCGCCCTGGGAAGACGACCCGCAAAATGAGTCGTTTTACAATGTTCTGCGCGATTATCAGCAGCGATCGGCTCAAACCCTGGAACCTGGGCTGCTGCTCCCGGTGCCGCCGGAGAGCTTCCATTTCACCCTGGCAGATTTAATTTGGGCAAGTGCCTACCACCATGCGATCGAAGACCCTGCCTTTGAGCCGCAGCTTCACGAGCGAGTTGGGCAAAGCTTTGATAAATGCCGCTTTTTGATGGAGGCACAGCAGCCGATTCGCTGGCAGGTCATGGGCTTATTCCTCAGAACTCGCGCTTTGGGCGTGTGTCTTGCGCCTCGCGATGAAGAGTCCTATGAGCGGGTGATTGAACTGCGTCGGACAATTTATCAAAATCCCGACGTGATCGCGCTGGGTATTGAGCAGCAGTACAATTTCACGGCGCACATCACGCTAGGATACTTCGGCGAAGCGGCAGCCACCACCGATCGCGATCGGCTTGCTCAGCAGCTCATCGACTTGAACCAGTACTGGTACGATATTGACGCGCCTCAGGAAATCAGCGTGCGGCGAGCAGACCTGCGAAAGTTTGACGATATGACGCGCTATTATCGGCAGCCGGATTGGGCAATGCTGGAATTTTGATGAGGAGATGAAGGGATGAGGAGACGGGGTAAGGTTATGCGCCTAACGCTAACTCTTCGTCCTGGAGCCAGTGGCGCAGAAATTGTCTCAGCCATCGCTCGACGGCAGCTCCGTGGCGATCGAATCCGGCAATGTGCTGTTCGTAGGGCTGTGCGCCGGGGAGGACAAGCTGTTCGCCTGCCTTAGAAACCCACAGGTCGATCATCGATCGCGTAATTTCGGGATGGAACTGCACTCCGTAAGCGTTTTCTCCATAGCGATAAGCCTGATTTTTGAAGGTTTCGCCTGTTGCCAGCAGTTCTGCTCCGTTGGGTAGCTCGAAGCCTTCTCTGTGCCAGTGGTAGACGTGGGTAAGCCCAATCAAGGGGTTTGGTTCGCTCGGGCCTTGCCTGGTTAAAACGGGCTGGATCGGCATAAAGCCAATTTCGCGCATCTCTTCGACGTGGGGAGCAACCTTTGCCCCTAACACTCTGGCAAGCATCTGTGCGCCTAGACAAATTCCAAGATAGGGCTTGCCAGAATCGAGGGCGACCGAAATCCAGTCCAGTTCGGTACGGATAAAGGGCAGCGTTTCATCGTCGTTCGCACTCATTGGACCGCCAAAGATAATAGCTCCAGCATGGTGATCCATCGTTTGTGGAAGTGTGTCACCAACTGCCGGACAGCGAATATCTAGCTCATACCCCATCTGTCGTAGCACTTGTTCAACCAGGCCGGGGTCAGAGGTTTCCTGGTGAACAACGACGAGTATTTTTTCCACGCTGATTCTCGTTGAGGGAATTTAGCCTGCCAGTTCACTCATTCTGCGGGCAAGCTGGATATCTTTCATCGTAATGCCGCCTGCATCGTGGGTCGTGAGGTCAACCGTAACGCGATTGTAGACATTAAACCACTCTGGATGATGCCCGATCGCTTCGGCAACCAGGGCAACGCTCGACATAAAGCCAAACGCCTCAACAAACGAAGGAAACTGAAACTGGCGATGCAGCTTACCGTTTTCGATCTGCCAGCCGGGAAGTTCACGCAGCATAGCATCGAGATCTTGAGGAGACAGCAGCGAAGTAGACATAGAAGTAGACATCGGCGAAGGGTCCTCAGCTTCAGCAAGCTGATGCACAGTGGGTTCAGAGGTTTGGGCAAGGCTTGAGGCAAAGGACTTCCCCGTGAGGAGTAATCGCGCCTCAAAGACGTGACCGAATACGCCCAAAATCAATAAAGCCAATGCTAGCGCAAGGGCAATTTGTCGGGAAAGCGATCGTCTTAGCCAGGTTTGCAACCGTCGGCTCCTAAGCTTTTGCAAGGGCAATCCCAAATTGTAGCCTGAGCGATGCTTGAACTCACGATCCTTCACCGTTTCAAGGCGCAAACTCCTGCTAGGACGAAGCCTTAGACTTTGCACTAGATTTCGTGGTTTTCGCTGCTGACTTTGTCGTTTTCTTGGCGGCAGTTTTAGTGCTGGTCGTCTTGGTCGTCTTTTTGGCTTTGGTCGTTTTGCTCTCTTCTGGGTCGCTTTCTGCCGACTTGCTGGTCGATTTGCGGGTCGAAGCCTTACTGGTCGTGGACTTGGTAGTCGATCGCCCTTTCTTCTTCGTGCCTGCCTTTTCCGTAAGAGCCTGCACCGCTTTGTCGAGCGTCAGCCCTTCGACGGTTTCGCCTTCGGGCAGCGAAGCATTGACCTTGCCGTGCTTCACATAGGGGCCATAGGGACCGCTATAGATATTTACAGGTTCGCCGTCTTCAGGGTGTGCGCCCAGTTCGCGAATTGGCTTGGCAGATTTGCTGCGTCCCCGTCCGGCTTTGGGTTCAGAGAGCAGTTGTAGGGCACGATCGAGGGTAATGGTCAGCACGTTGTCGTCGCCTTTAAGCGATCGATAGTCCTTGCCTTCTTTGCCCTGATCATGCACTACATAAGGACCAAACCGCCCCAGGTTTGCCTGAATCTTGCCGCCTGTCTCCGCGTGAACTCCGAGCGTGCGCGGCAGAGCCAGCAGCCCCACAGCAGTTTCTAGCGTCATTTGCTGCGGATTCATGCCTTTGGGCAGCGATGCCCGCTTTGGCTTTGGATTGGCTTCGCTTTCGTCACCGAGCTGGACGTAGTGACCGTAGGGACCAATTCGTAGATAAATCGGTTCGCCCGTTTCGGGATGAAAGCCCACCTTATCTGGACCTTCAGTTTTCTGGCGCAGCAGCACTTCCACCTGCTCCGGGTCGAGATCGGCAGGGGTCAGGTCTTGCGGAATCGAAGCTTTTACGGCTCCCTCATCACCATCGACTTCCAGATAGGCCCCGTATTTGCCGATGCGAACTTTTGCTTCCAGCCCCTCTAAATCTAGGGTGCGGGCTTCGGTGGGGTCAATCTGGCTCTCTCGCTGCTTCACCTGGTTTTCTAAGCCCTGCTCGCCCCGGTAGAACTGTTGTAGATAGGGCAACCACTGCGCTTCTCCAGTCGAGATTTCGTCCAGAGTCTGCTCCATTCGTGCCGTAAAGCTAGTATCAACCAGATCAGGGAAATGCTTTTCCAGCAGTCCGGTCACGGCGAAGGCGGTGAAGGTGGGAATCAAGGCATTATTCACCATCTGGGCATAGCCCCGATCGATAATCGTGCCAATAATGCTGGCATAGGTACTTGGACGCCCAATGCCTTCACTTTCCAGCGTTTTCACCAGCGAAGCTTCTGTGAACCGTGCGGGAGGCTGGGTCTCATGCCCGATCGCCTCTAGATCCTGACAGTTAGGACGATCGCCCGTTCGCAGTGAAGGCAGGATCACCTCTTGGCTTTCGATCGCTGCATCCGGGTCGTCTGATCCCTCCACGTAGGCGCGGAAGAATCCAGGAAAAACAATTCGCTTGCCTGTCGCCCGAAATCCGGCATCCTCAACCTGAAGCTGCACCGTAATGTTGAGCTGCTGTACTTCTGCCATCTGGGTGGCGACCGTCCGCTTCCAGATCAGGTCATAAAGCTGAAGCTCTCGCCCAGAAAGTCCGGTTTCCTGGGGCGTGCGGAAGGTGCTGCCTGCGGGACGGATGGCTTCGTGTGCCTCCTGTGCGCCCTTGCTTTTGGTGGAATAACGGCGCGGCTCTGGGCTGAGGTATTCTTTGCCGTACATCTGCTCCACACAGCTTCGGGCAGCAACGATCGCCTGCTGCGATAGGTTCACCGAGTCCGTTCGCATGTACGTAATGTAGCCCTGCTCGTAGAGGCTCTGAGCTACGCGCATGGTGTCACGGGCAGAGAGCTTCAGCTTGCGGTTTGATTCCTGTTGCAGGGTGGAAGTCGTGAAGGGTGGAGACGGCTTGCGGGTAGAAGCGCGTTCCTCCAGATTGGTGACTTGCCACGGCTGAGACTGAAGACGATCGACGAGCGATCGAGCTTCGGCTTCTTCTAGTAATAAAACGTTACGTCCAGCAATAATTTGTCCGCTGTTTTCGTCAAAGTCGCTGCCGTTGGCGATCCGGGTTCCGCGCAAGCTGACCAATCGCGCTTCGAACGGCGTATTGTCCTTGCTAAGGGTGGATTTCAGATCCCAGTAGGAGCCTTTGCGGAAGGCGCGACGCTGCCGTTCCCGTTTTACCAGTAACCGCACAGCAACGGATTGAACCCGACCTGCCGATAAGCCCCAGGCAATTTTTTTCCAGAGCAGGGGTGAAAGGGTGTATCCCACGAGGCGATCGAGGATGCGGCGGGTTTCCTGTGCCCGAACAAGCTGTTCATCGACGGTGCGGCAGTTTTTCAGAGCTTCCTGGATTGCCTCTTCAGTAATTTCGTGGAAGACCATCCGTTTGATCGGAACCTTGGGCTGAAGCACCTGGAGCAAATGCCAGCTAATGCTTTCACCTTCTCGGTCTTCGTCAGTTGCTAGGACAAGTTCGTCGGCGTTTTTTAGCGCATCTTTGAGTGCCTTGACGACTTTCTTTTTATCCTGGGGAATCACGTAGAGCGGTTCAAAGTTCCCATCTACATTCACACCAATCTTCGCCCACTCTTCGGATTTGACCGTTTCTGGAATCTCTTTCGCAGTCTGAGGCAGATCGCGAACGTGCCCCATCGATGCCTCGACCTGATAGCCGCGAGGCAGGAAGCCGCGGATCGTCTTTGCTTTAGTGGGAGATTCAACAATAACCAGGGTTGACATGGCAACAATTGCTCTTCCAGGGAGTGTGATGCGGGTGAACAGGGGGCGGCGAACCTATCTGGAATCCTAAAATAACGTTCTTCTGGGAAGACTGCCAACGGTGCGAAGGACGGTTTGCCGAAGTCCGACTGGGGAGAAACTGCGCTGGAACGGGCAATACGAGGCGGTTTTTCCTACGAGGTAATCGGGCATTAGTGCATCATCCTAACAACATCTTGAGCAGATTCGCCTCTCCTTATCATTAATATCAGCAGAATCAGGGGTTAAACCTGCCGATTTCCTCATCATGACATCGGGAACGTTCAACCTCTACACGATATGATCCACTATGAAGGATTGTTTAAGATTCTCGGAGGCATCAGTCCGGTTCGATCACCCTCGGTTCGATTCACGATTAGAGGGAACTGCCCCGTATCGACTGGCGTTCTCTGCTCTCACTGATCCTTCTTGTTGATTCTCCGCAGACAGCCAGAATCCTATGGACTTTGCCAATCTTGCCTCCCAGCTTAATGCTGGCACCATTCTTCCAGAAGGAATCGTGATTATTACGCTGATGGTCGTCCTGCTCGGCGACATCATTGGCGGACGATCCGCGACCCGCTGGACTCCCTACTTCGCGATCGGCGGACTCTTGAGTGCGATCGTGGCTCTTTTTTACCAGTGGGATATCGCTAGCCCGATCGCCTTTCTTGGATCATTTAACTCCGATGCCCTCAGTATTGTGTTTCGCGGAATTATCGCCCTTTCGGCTGCGGTGACAATCCTGATTACGGTGCGCTATATCGAGCAGTCGGGCACGCCCCTGGGCGAGTTTTTGGTGATTCTGCTGACCGCAACCGTAGGTGGGATGCTGTTGTCTGGCTCTGATGAGCTGATCATGATCTACGTTGCGCTAGAAACCCTCAGTATCTCTTCCTATCTGCTGACGGGCTACATGAAGCGTGACCCGCGATCTAACGAAGCTGCCCTCAAGTATTTGCTAATCGGCGCGACCAGTTCTGCCATCTTCCTGTACGGCGTTTCGCTGCTCTATGGACTGTCGGGTGGTCAAACTCGCCTCACGGCTATCACAGCAAACGTGGTTGGCGGCGAACAGTCGCTCGGTATTGTGATCGCACTGGTGTTTGTGATCGCCGGAATTGCGTTCAAAATCGCGGCTGTGCCCTTCCACCAGTGGACGCCTGACGTTTACGAAGGTTCTCCGACTCCTGTCGTAGCGTTCCTGTCGGTTGGTTCCAAGGCGGCTGGATTTGCCCTAGCGATTCGCCTGCTAGTAACTGCCTTCCCTGCTGTGTCGGAGCAGTGGCACTTTGTGATGGCAGCCCTGGCGATTCTCAGTATGGTACTGGGCAATGTGGTTGCGCTGGCGCAGTCGAGCATGAAGCGGATGCTGGCCTATTCGTCGATCGCCCAGGCAGGCTTTGTCATGATCGGTCTGATTGTTGGTACGGATGCAGGCTATTCCAGCATGATCTTCTACCTGATGGTCTACCTGTTCATGAACCTGGGCGGCTTTGCCTGCGTGATTCTCTTCACCCTCAGAACGGGAACCGACGAAATCAGCGAATACAGCGGTCTGTATCAGAAAGACCCGCTGCTCACGCTTTGCCTCAGCCTGTGTCTCTTGTCTCTGGGCGGTATTCCGCCGTTAGCAGGCTTTTTCGGGAAGGTCTACCTGTTTTGGGCAGGCTGGCAGGCTGGAGCTTATGGACTGGTGCTCATCGGTCTGCTAACCAGCGTTATCTCGATTTATTACTACATCCGTGTGGTGAAAATGATGGTGGTGAAAGAGCCGGAGGAAATGTCCGACGCGGTGAAAAACTACCCCGAAATTCGCTGGAATCTGCCGGGAATGCGTCCGCTTCAGGTTGGCTTGATCGTCTGTCTGGTGTTTACGGCGATCGGCGGCATCCTCTCCAATCCGCTCTTTGGTCTGGCAGACAGCTCGGTTACCCGCACGCCGCTGCTTCAACCCGCAGGTTTAGCTCAAGAGCAGCCTACCCCGGTTGGAATCCAGGATGTTGCTGAAGTGATTGTTCCGCAAATTGAGAAGCTCTAGGCAGTCACACCAGATGTCAGTTTGAATATTGAAGACGAAGGACACAGGGGTTGTGTCCTTTTTTTCGTTGTGGGAATTGGGAAGGATGGCTGTATTTACCTACCTCTCCTTCTAAAGACCGACATTCACAAAATAGCAATTTTTGTCATATCAGAAACAAATTTTAGAATTTGGCACTCTACCCTGGAGATATCCTGCAACCAGGGAGATCGATTATGGGCTGGTTTGTCAGGTTGAAGTACGCCGATTAGATTCGATGAGAAGCGGCATGGTGGAGTTTTACACGCCGCAGTCCAGACGAAGGCAACGACTGGAAAAACCGAGCGAGCCATGCTCAGAGTCTTGCGTCCTGCTGCAAAAAGTAATGAGGGGGAGCACAGTCCCCCTGTTCATGACATCGTTTGGTTCATGACATCGTTTAGTTAGAACGACGCTGCCAATTACACCATTCCAGGTCCTCTGCCGCGTTTGTCGCCCTCAATCGTCAAATCTCCAGCACTGTCTTCATTCACTTCTGCTCGTTCTTCAGCCTGTTCAGCCTCTCTTGCTTCTTCAGCCTGACGTGCATCGCCTGGGACTTCGTAGTACATCTCTGGCTCGATCGCGTAGTTGTTCAGCAATCCTTCTTTATCAACGGTGTAGCCGTCTGTGGTGTGGATGCTCTGTGCGTCAGTCTGCTCATTGGTGAGGGCAGTGGCTTCCTGTTCTTCAGTGGGATGAGTCTTAAACCGATCGCCTTCTCGCTCCATGCGGGCACCCGTTTCAGCAGGAGTAATATGGGGGTCGTAGGCGTTATCAGCAGCGCGATCGGCAGAATCGGAAGCAGTGTGCTTGGTGTTATCACGTTCTTTATTCATGGCTTTGCTACTCATTTTGAAAATGCTTGTCAAAAATTCGTTTACGCCATAAGAGTAGCCCGCTGGTAACAACGAATACACTCTCCCTGTAGGGGAATTAAGTTGAATTCAAACGAATTTTGGCTCTGTCAAAAGACGGAAGAAAGTCTGGACAATGAAAAAATTCCGCGATCTTGTCGTGATGGAAGACCCATTCCTTTTGAGCTTCGCATTTGGCATCTTTCCGCTAGCGGCTGATCACCATGCGATATTTCTTGTCTTCCATGCACCGTAGCTCGTTATAGAACTTGTCTGCAGGCAAATTCTGAGTTCAAAAAGCGATCGTTTCTGTTTTGCAGTGCAACTTCTAGGATTGGAAAGACAAGTTTTGAGTTGAAAGGGATAACTTTTGGGTTTAGAGGGCGAGCAGATTTCTTGTCCCTTTGAGCAAGCGTGGAGCAAGAATTCAGCGCAAGAGATGGTCCGAGAGTTACGCAATCAGGCTTAAAGGAATTTCAAAGTTCCCCAGTATTGGGGAATTCAGGGGACACTGCGGGAGGCTTACGACTGCGTCAAATCTCTCCTTAAAAATCCCACTCCTCAAATAGTTCGGAAACAGGCATTGAAAAGCCAGGAACGATGCTTGTGCTGCCGAACATGAATCGCTAAGAGACCACCCAGAAATGAGCTAATGCCTCCATGCTCCATTCCAAAATTGCCCATATCCGCTAGCTGCCCGTTAACCAATTCATAGCGATGCCCATCCTGGGACAATGCCATGAATTCCTCATCCGTCCAGACCTTGTTCTCGGTGGAGATTGTCATCACCCAAGCCTCCTGAGATCTTGCCGGATTGCTGTCTTTAGTGTGGCACGCCCTCACGCGCTCACTTACCTTTTCACTTCCTGCTCAACCTGCCGCATCACGGTCAACGCTGAATAACTTACCCCTGCTGTGCCCTCACCAGGATGGGTCGAGTCTCCCACGAGCCAGAGTGATCGAATTGGAGTGCGCGTCGCAAACCCAAACGGACCAAAGGTGGGAATGCGTTGACCAATGCCGCCGACAATGCCTTTGCTGCGTCCGGTGTAGTGGGCAAAGGTGCGGGGCGTAGCGGCTTCCTGATGCACGATTGTCTCCGGCGTGAGCTGGAAATATTGGGAAAGGCGGGAAAGCGCCTGGTCGGTGTACTGCTGTTTGAGCTGCTGATAGTCTTCGATCGAGCAGTCCCACCAGCGTTTAGGGTCGGTAAACGAAGAGGCAATGATTGTGGCATGACCTTCTGGAGCTCGGCCGTCTCCCGGCTTGCTGACGGACACAAAGAACGAGTTGTTTTCGGCGATCGGTCCCGCGTAGTCGTAAAGAAACTGAAGGTGGGGCGGACAGTTGGCAGGCAGCGCGTCCTGCTTTACGCCCAAATAGATAACAAAAGCGCTAGAGGCAGGCGGCAGTTTTGTAATGCGATTTCGATAGCCTTGGGGAACCGCATTGCCCAAAAGCTTCACCAGATTCTGTACTGTGACATTTGCCACTACCTGGTCGGCGGATTCTGTCCAGACTTCTCCCGTTTTCTGGCTGCGAATTTGCACCGCTTTCACCTGCTTGCCTTCGGTCAAAATCCGCTCAACAGTATGCCGCATCAGGAGCCGACCGCCATCCCGCTCTAGGGATTCGACGAGTCGATCGCTCAATGCCTGCATACTGCCCTGAAGGTGAAACAGTCCATGCGGCTCTTGAGACACTGCCAGCGCGGTTGCGGCATAAAGCAACGCTGTTTCGTCTGCGCTCACCTGGGAATAAAGCTTAAGCTGCATATCGAGAAAGGTCTTCAGGCGGTAATCATGCCCCAGCCCATACCAGCGCAACACCTGACCGACTGTAGAGAAGGTATGAGGCAAGGTCAGCAGGGTATCGGGGCGAACGGCTTGAACGAGCTGCCCAATATCCCACAGATCGCGCGGCGGCAGCACTGGATCGCGAGACTGAAACGCCCAGCTATAGCGAAACAAATCCGCCATCAGTTGCCAAAAGGGTTCGCTGCCGGGAAACTGCTTTTGTCGTTCTGCCTGCCATTGCTGCGGGTCACGCCAGACGTTGATTGGTTGCGTTTCACCAGGAAGGTACACGGCACAGGCAGGGTCGCACTCGGTTGCCGCCGGGGGTTCAATTCCTAACTCCTGAAAAATTCGGTGGTGAACGCCGCCCGGTTCCAGCCCTGCGACCTGGGTTGCGCCCACATCAAAGGTAAAGCCGCGCCGCTTAAACGTAGAGGCACAGCCCCCGGGGACGATCGCCTGATCCAGCACCAGAACGGAATAGCCGCGATGAGCTAGCAAGGCGCCTGCGGTCAGCCCCCCAATTCCTGCCCCAATCACGACCACGCGCCGACCGTGTTTCCTTGTCATAAATTCTGCAAATTCCTAATGGCGTGTTACATTACTTAATATCCTTATCATATCGCTTGTTTGCAGACTGAAAGGAACCTGGACGAGATGAGGAAAGCAATCTGGATTTATCTCTGACTGATCTCCTTGAAGAAGCAAAATCATTTGCGATGATAGAGATGAGAAGTTTTGCTTAAGTTGCCGCAATGCTGCAAGGTTCCATTCTGCAAAAGCTGGGTGACGCGCACCGATCGAGTTTCCCTGAAAAGCGACCGCTTAATTTTGGGGTGTATTACAAAAACACGCTGGTCGCCCTTTGTCATGCGCTGGAGGATGCCATTCTATCGGCAGACTACCAGCCCCTGATGATCACGGCATTTCAACGCGGCAAGTGGTATCTCCAAGAAGCCGATCGCTATGGTGACATTGCCGATCGATCGCGTCAGGTCGTGATTTTAGCCGGGGCAGATGCAGGCTTTACCGACCATCCCACCAGTCATAAGGCGAACGTAGATCTGGTTACGCTTGATCCGACCGATGCTGTAGCGCAGGAGTGGCACTTAATTATCGTGTCGCCCAATTACACTGCAATGGTGCTGTGTCAGGAGCTTTCTGACGAAGATTACGGAACGGCAGGTAGACCGCAGGCAGACTTGGAGCGCAAGTTTTACGGACTCTGGACGTTTGAACCTAGCCTGGTACAGGAAACCGCAGCCCTGGCGATCGACCACGTAGGACGCTATAACCCCGCCCTTCAGCAGCAGCTTCAAACCCATCTGGCGGAGTTGATCGATCGATCGCAGCACCATGATGCACTGTGTCATACGCCGACTGCCGATCATCTGGGCGATATTGTGATGCGGGTGATCGAGTATCTGGAAGAGAGCCAGCAAACCGTCACGACTGACCCCCAACCCCATGCTTTGGTAAGCAATCTCACCTCCAACGAACTTCAGGCACTGCTGCGAATCGCTCAGTTGATTGACCAGACTGACCTGAGTAATCCTAATGCCGCTGCCGAAGTGGCAACGCTGGCAGAAGCAATGGGTCAGCTTTTGGACCTTCCTGCCTGGCAGCTTCATCGTTTGCGGTTGGCGGGTTTGCTGCATCGGATTGCGTTTCTTCAGCCGATCGAAACGGTACTCAGTGCACAAGGTTCTGGTCAAGCGACTCATGCCGCCACACCCCTGACCAGTCCGATTATTCCGGGTGTCAAAGTGCTGCGGAAAATGCAGCGGCTCAAGGCAATTTCGACCATCCTCACCCATCAAACCGAGTGCTGGAATGGCTCTGGTCGTCCTTCGGGGCTAGCAGGCGATGAGATTCCAGTGGAGTCGCGAATTCTGGGGCTGATTGCTGACTTTCAGCAAAAATCGGCGCAGGCGCGATCGAGCGGTACTCCCGATGCCGAAGCTGCTTTGCAGGCATACCAATCCTGTCAGCAGGGTGCAAATGAGCAGTGGGACCCGAAGCTGGTTGAGGCTCTGGGTCTGTTGGTAAGCGCGATGCAGCAGGGCATAAGTTTACCCGTTGCGCTGCCCAAAATTGCTGCTGGACTGTGGCTGCTGGATTCTCACTCCTCGGAAGAATTGCTGTCTTATGGTTCTGAGCCAGAGGGGAGTGAATCAGAAGAGACGATCTCCAAAACAGGCTCCTAAAAATTCCTACTATCCCTTTGCTGGAAGCATTCGTTGTTAGATGCAGTTCAGTTATCACCAAGGACAGGAAACGATGGATATTGAAGCAATTCGCGCAGGAAAAGTGAAGCGGCTCACAGGTGCAGATCTCGAAGACGAAGACCTGTCAAAAGTAAACTTGAGCCGAGTGAATTTGGCAGGAGCCACGCTCAATGGAGCCGATCTGAGGGCAACGACGCTCAACGGAGCCAATTTGGACGGTGCGAGCTTGATGGGCTGCTGTCTGGTTGGGGCGGATTTAAGAGCGAATCTCGTTGGGGCAAACCTGATGCAGGCAGACCTGTCGGAGGCAGACCTGCGAGGCGCAAATTTGCGTGGGGCGAATCTAATGCAGTCCCGACTGGCACAAACCACGCTGGCAGGCGCATTTCTGAGTGGCGCAAATTTGATGGGCGTTAGCTTGCAGGGTGTTGATTTGCGTGGGGCAGACCTGCGTGGGGCAAACTTCAATAGCGCAAATTTGGCAGGGGCAAACCTGGCACAGGCAGACCTTCAAGGTGCGATGCTAACCGGAGCAAACCTGGAAGAGGCAGATCTGCGGGACGCAAATTTAGCCGGAGCGAATCTGAGCGGGGCAAACCTGCTTTGTGCAGATCTAGAAGGCGCAAATCTTCAGGGAACGACGCTAACGAGTGCCTGTGTTAAAGGAACGGTTCTCGATCGCGCCGAAGCCTGATTGCCGTTTTATCCAATCCTTTGTTTTACTCGACTTGCTCAACTGACTTCGCTTCCTGAGATAAGCTTCCTAGGACAGTTGCCCGTAGGTTAGCATGCCAGTGCCGGAGTCTAAATCGGTTGAGGTGTGCGTAATTTGCTCGAGTGCCATCTCGAAGTCGAGTTCGGGCGGCAGGGTCTTGAGCAGCGTCGTGAGGGCGCGGGATACGTCGCGAAATGCCTCAGCCTGTTCATTGAGTGATTCATCGCTCGATTCAGTAGAATCCGATTCAGCGGCGATCGTCTCTGTGCTGTCAGCGCGGTTGTCTACGAGTTCT
The DNA here is from genome assembly GCF_014695615.1 of Leptolyngbya sp. FACHB-711. Classification (NCBI taxonomy): domain Bacteria; kingdom Bacillati; phylum Cyanobacteriota; class Cyanophyceae; order Leptolyngbyales; family Leptolyngbyaceae; genus Leptolyngbya; species Leptolyngbya sp. FACHB-711. Next base: position 353 of record NZ_JACJOR010000518.1, on the reverse strand, counting down.
CGCAAGGCTTCCAGCGTGGAAATTAATCCATACTCCCGGATGAGAGCGTTGAGATCTAATTCGAGGTCATCTGTGGTTTCTATCATGAGCTTTTGTGGTGAGGGGTATGCAGAGTGAGCGGGGGTGTTAAGTGAGCCAATTAGCCTGATCGAGTTCAGACAGTCTCAGGTTCTGATTCAAGTTCTGATTCAAGGTTTGATTATTGATAACGCTACGATGACCAGGAAGCGTCTCGCGTTGATCTTGAGAGGGATTCCCATAGGATGCGAAGCAGGATTTTTGAGCAGAACGAATTCCAGCGTTGCTGAATAGAAATATGAAGAACCCAATTGAGCTTCTGCATCGCCCCCTAA
>NZ_JACJOR010000517.1:0-15732 GCF_014695615.1 Leptolyngbya sp. FACHB-711 | reverse complement strand
GAGACAGGCGTGAGGATCCTGAAACACCATTTGCATCTGTCGTCGCTGCTGCTGAAGTGCCTGAGGGGAAAGCGCGGTTAAATTTTGCCCTAAAAACTCTACCCTGCCGTGCGTGGGACGAATAAGCTGCAAAATGGTGCGCGACAGGGTACTTTTACCGCAGCCCGACTCTCCCACCAATCCCAGAATTTCCCCCGGAAACAGGTCGAGCGTGACGCCGTCTACTGCTCGAATCGTCTTGTCTTCTGGTTGCTTTTCAGTGCTCCCCAGGGGGAATTGCCCAAAAATCCGCGCCATAAAATTCTGCTCTAGCGTATAGTGCTGCCTTAGATCGTCAAGCCTAAGCAGAGGTTGAGTTGTTTGGGGACGGTTTGGGATAGGCTCTGACTGATCCCGACCCGCTTGGAGGTGCAGGGCAGACTGAAGCAGCGATCGGCTGTAGGGGTGCTGGGGCTGAGTCAGAACCGTATGGGATTTTCCCGTTTCGACCAGCTTGCCCTGATACATGACCGCAATGCGATCGCAATATTCGCCCACCATTGCCAGGTCGTGAGAAATCAGCAGCAAACCCATGTCGCGTTCTTTGCAAAGGCGGGTTAGCTCCTGCAAAATCTGGGCAGACACGGTGACATCCAGGCTTGTTGTTGGTTCATCTGCCACGATCAGCTTTGGGTCGAGCAGCAGTGCCAGCGCAATCGCCACCCGTTGCCGCATCCCGCCGCTAAACTCATGGGGATACTGCGACCAGCGATTTGCCGGAATTTTGACTGCTTCCAGCGTTGCCATTGCCCGATCCTTGGTTTGCTGGCGCGACAGGTGGGGCTGATGGGCGCGGAGGGTTTCCAGACAGTGATCGCCGATCGTCATCAGCGGATCAAGCCGGGTCATTGGGTCTTGAAACACCAGCGCAACTGCTTCACCCCGAAACTGCCGCAGTTCTTCCGGCGAAAAGTCGAAAACCGATCGCCCCTCATACAAAACTTTTCCTTCGATTTGCGTCCCTAGCGGAAGCAGCCGCATTGCTGCTCGTCCCAGGGTTGATTTACCGCAGCCCGACTCTCCCACTAACCCGACCCGTTCCCCGCGCTCTAGCGCCAGCGATACCCCGTCAACTGCCCAGCGCAGTTCCTGAGCGTGAGTTAAATTTCCCTGCCGTTGCGGATAGGCAACCCGAAAGTTATCGATGTAAAAAAGCGATGTCATGGAGGACACGGGGGAGGGGTGAGAAGGAATTGGGTGAAGCTAGTTTAGATCAAGGTCGAAGACTGTTTTCAGGTGATTGTGAACATCTGTGATGAACTGCTGACGCTGCTCGTAGCGACCGGTCTTTACAGGCTTGCGGTCTGGATCGAGCATCCAGCCATAGTCACTGCTGAGGCGAATCTTACCCTGCCAGTCGGCGATCGACAACACAAGCTGGGGCGCGGGGCTATTGTCGTAATCCTGCACCCGAAACACATAGTTAAAGTTGTTCTGCTTGGCAGCAGCCACCGTCGAAGGTTGACCAAACTTGCCTTTAAGGCGCGATCGAACCTGCTCTACGCGATCGGGATTGCCCACTTCTTCCAGGGTTTTGACGGCAAGGGTAAGGGCAAAGTAGAACTCTTCAACGGGGACGAATTCGAGGCGCATGGTCTTTTGACAGGGCTGTTTTATGCAACATGAGTTTATCACTTTGGGGGAGGGGGTAAGGGGGCCAATGCTTTTGCCCGGAGGATTGCGGGATAACTAGGCTGAAGAAGGAAGCTTGAGGAAGAACGACGATGACCTATAGCTTGCGGGTGGCAGATTTGCCCACGAGTGAGCGACCGCGTGAACGCTTGATAAGCTATGGTGCAAAGAGTTTGTCTACGGCGGAACTGCTAGCGATTCTGCTGGGGACGGGGCAGGGGGCGGGGAAGCTGTCGGCGGTGGGACTGGGGCAGTATATTTTGCAGAAGCTTGGCGAACACCAGCGCGATCCGATCGTTGTTTTGCGAGATGTTACGGTTAATGAGCTGACGCAGATTCCCGGGATCGGTGAGGCAAAGGCAACAAGCATCCTGGCGGCGATCGAGTTGGGAAAGCGCGTTCTTACGTCTCGTCCACCAGAAGGTACGGTCATTGATGATCCCGCTGTTGCCGCTACGGTTCTCAGCCATGACCTGATGTGGCAGGCACAGGAGCGGTTTGCCATTTTGCTGCTTGACGTTAAGCATCGTCTGCTGGGAACCCAAATTATCAGCATTGGCACGGCAACTGAAACGCTGGCACATCCACGCGATATTTTCCGGGAAATTATTCGACAGGGAGCAATTCGGGCGATCGTCGCTCACAATCATCCCTCAGGCAACGTTCAGCCCAGTTCCGAAGACATTCACCTGACACGACAGTTGCTTCAGGCAGGGCAGCTTCTTGGGATTCCACTGTTGGATCACCTGATTCTGGGCAGCGGCAACCACGCAAGTTTGCGGCAAACAACCTCGCTCTGGCAGGAATTTCCGCAGGGAGATTAGCGAGTTTTCCGTACAGCAGCGCGGAATGAATTCGCTATACTACTTTGAAGTAAGTTATTTGAATAAATCACCGGCTCAAGCTGATTGCACAAGTCGGTAAAGAATTAAGGAAACGGAGTTGCTGATCAACTACGCTTGACTTATACTTAACGCTCGAACTGTTTAGAATTTGTCGCTGAGTACACACCGACTGAGGAGGCTACTATTCCTGACGCACTTACCCTAACCGTTAGTCTCCGAGGCACACGCGAAGTTAGAGACAACTGCCAACTCTTTCGCCTTGCAGGGCTGCTAGATGCTTTCTCTGAGCCGACCTTCCGCAAGGTGCTAGAAAAGTATGTGGAAGAAAGTCCCAAAAACTTTGTCCTTGACCTCTCCCAGATTGACTTTATTGATAGTTCAGGGCTGGGAGCACTGGTTCAGCTTGTCAAGAAAGTGCAGAATAACGGAGGCACACTGCAAATCGTGACCAACCCCCGCGTCACGCAGACCGTTAAACTGGTTCGCCTAGAACAGTTCCTCTCGCTTCAACCTTCGGTAGACATTGCGCTCGAAAATTTGAAAAAGAGCTAATGCCGGGCTTTGATAAGGTTTCCCCGCTGAGAATTGATCGCGAAATCGGGCAGCATTGCCAGATCTTCCGTCTTAGCGGGATATTCGATGTCTTCTCTGTGCCAACCTTTTGTAGAGTGCTGGAAAAGTCTGTGGAGGAGAATCCCAGAAATTCTATCCTCGACTTTACCGATGTTGACCTGATCGATAGTTCATCATTCGGTGTGCTAGTTGACCTGTGTAAGAAGATTCAAAAGAACGGAGGTACGCTACAGATCGTGGGCAGTCCTCGCGTTGCACGGGTCATTCAATGCCTTCGTCTGGAACAGTTCCTTTCCCTTCAGCCTTCGGTGGACGCTGCGCTCAGAAATCTAGAAAAAAGCTAAAGCTGCGTTTCAGTGAGGCAGGTTGCTCGTGGAGTTTGATGAGGACGGTAGCCGTGAAAAGATTTTTGAAGAAGATTTATTGAGCATCGATCGATTGTTCAGCGTCTTTCTATCCTCGACGGACGTTGAGCAGCTTAAACGCCAGAAGATACAGCGGCTCTCGCCTGCGGCTCTGGCATATTTGGGCGATGCGGTGTACGAGCTTTATATTCGCACTTATTACTTAATGCCACCTCAACGGCTGCAAGCGTATCATAAAGAGGTAGTAGCTCAGGTGCGGGCAGAAGCTCAGGCACAATATCTGCAAATGCTTCAGCCCTATCTGACGCAGGCAGAGCAAGACGTAGTTCGGCGCGGTCGTAATGCGGCGCATCGGGTGCCAAAACGGCTCGCTCCAGAAATCTATCAGCAGGCAACCAGTTTAGAAACGCTTCTGGGATATCTCTATGTCACCGACCCGCCCCGTCTGGCTCAGCTTTTCGCCTATCTTCAGCCTTTGCTTCAGCCGTCCACTGAGCCGTAACGCTTAACCCAATCAATTCCCCTATTGCCTGGCTCTCGATCGCCTGATCCCCTTTCGGGACCTGCGAAGCAACCGAATGCTGCTGTCAGCTCTTTAGCCTTGCTTCTAATTTCTATCCCGCAATTTCTGTCAGGCTCCTTGTGATGCTGGCTTGCCGACAGAAGCATTTTGCACTCGACCCTGTATTGCTTACCCTTGCTCATACTTAAGGAATCGGATTGCCATGCCCGCCAAACGACCCACCCGCACTTCTCGCCCTGATCGCTCCGATCGCCGATCGGGTAGCTTTCAACGAGACAACGATAAACCTTCTCAGGGCAAGCCTAGAGAAAACCGCTACAAATCGAAACCCTCTAAGCCCTATCAAGACAGCCCTCGCAGCAAATCCTCGTTCGATTACCCCAAAGGGGGAACTGCTTCGCCTCGCGATGATGGTCGCACAGGAGACCGCCCTAATCGAGGAACGGGTTCTGATTACTCCTCTGGGGCACCGCGAAGCAACCGATTTAGCGACAATACTGATAAGCCCTATCGGGAAAGACCCGATAGCCGGAGTGAAAGACCTTATCGGGAAAGAACTGACAGCCGAAGTGAAAGACCCTACCGCGAAAGGCCTGACAGCCGCAGCGAAAGACCTTACCGGGAAAGAACCGAAGGTCAAGGCGAAAGACCCTACCGCGAAAGAACTGAAGGTCGAGGCGAAAGACCTTATCGGGAAAGAACTGACAGCCGGAGTGAAAGACCCTACCGCGAAAGACCCGATAGCCGGAGTGAAAGACCTTATCGGGAAAGAACTGACAGCCGCAGCGAAAGACCCTATCGGGAAAGACCCGACAGTCGGGGTGAAAGACCGTTTCGAGGACAATCTGATAGCCGACCGGAGAAATGGTCAGACCGCCGTTCTGAAAAGCCCTATCGCGATCGGGAAGACCGTCCAAACTCGCGATCAGATAAACCTTTCCGGGAAAGAAACGGCAGCCGAACCGACAAGCCCTACCGGGAGCGATCGTCTTATCGGGGAAGCGCGGAGCAATCGGATTTTCGATCAGACAGCCATTTTCGCGATGGCTCACGAAAAGATTATCAAAACAGTTCTAAACCTACTCGTGGTAAAGGTAAGCCTGTTCCGCCAGTGCCTTCAGTGAAGCGTATTAAATCTGCACCTGAAGAAATCTTTGCGTTTGAAGAGTTTGAATCTCCTGAATTTGAATTACAAGAGTTTGAGTCACCTGCTGCCCTGCCTAATGAAGTGGAGGTTGCGCCTATTAGACGACGCAGCTCTTATCAGGAGAGTCCGTTAACTGAGGGATTAGAGGGATTATTAGAGCAATCATCAAATGAAGATGAACTAATTGCACCTGAACCAATCGCACCTGAATCAATCGAGAGCGTCGAAGTTGCTGCGGATGAAATCGAAGTCGATGCAGACAACGATGATCTCAGCCAGGATCATTTGCATGAAGACGATCTCAGCCAGGATCAGCCGGACGAAGATGAGATCAACGAAGATAATCCGACTGAAATTGTCGCGATCGAGGCAGCACCCATTGCTTCACAGTTCTCGGAAGGGAGCGTTGAGCGTTCATCAAAACCACCGCTTCGGATTAAATCTGTTGTGCCAGATCGCCGAAGGATTGCTTCAGTTGCTTCGCAGTTCCTGAAAGGAGGAATCGCAGCCAAACCAGTGGCTGGCGATACTGAAATCAATCCTGATCTAATCTATGGTCGTCATAGTGTTCTTGCAGCCTTAGAAAACCAGCGTCCTTTGAATCGTATCTGGACGACCGATCGCCTACGGTACGATCCCCGCTTTCATTCGCTGATTCTAGAGGCAAAAGCCAACGGAACAGTCATTGACGAGGTGGAGTTCCGCCGTCTGGATCAAATCACAGGGGGAGCAACACATCAGGGCATTGTGGCTCAGGTTGCCCCTTATGATTATCTGGATTTACAGGATTTGATCGATCGAGCTAAGGCTGCTTCTGAGCAACCCGTTCTGCTCGCTGCCGATGGGATTACTGATCCCCACAATCTGGGCGCGATTATTCGGACGGCAGAAGCACTAGGCGCACACGGACTTCTGATCCCTCAGAGGCGAGCGGTAGGCGTCACTTCGACAGTTGCAAAAGTGGCAGCAGGTGCGTTAGAGTCCCTGCCTGTAGCACGAGTTACTAATCTCAGTCGTGCCCTGGAGCAGCTCAAAGAATCTGGATTCTGGATTTATGGCACAGCAGCAAATGCGGCTCAGCCTGTGGATACGGTGAAGTTTACTGGAGCGATCGTGCTGGTCATTGGTTCAGAAGGCGACGGATTGAGTCTATTGACACAACGCTGTTGCGATGAGCTGGTGAGCATTCCGCTTCAGGGCGTAACCCCTAGCCTGAATGCGTCGGTTGCAGCGGGAATGGTGATGTATGAACTGTTCCGTCAGCGGCGATCGCAAACGCTGCACCTGGAGGGTCTGTCAAAAGGAACTTTGCAAAGATAGGGCTGAAGCAGTATAAAACAAGAGGGGCATAGCTTGAAACCGTCGTCAAGATTCTAAAGGCTGCTCTGTACGTTTGTCATTTCTGGAACATAAGTAGGAGCTTATGAACGAATTGCTGGTTAATGTACTTGAGGTGCTGGGTTTAGCCTGGTGGGTCGAGGTCGTCACAGAAACGCCGAACTGCACGTACTATTTTGGTCCTTTTGCCACTGCTAAAGATGCCAAATTAGCGGAACCTGGTTACATCGAAGACTTACAGCAGGAAGGCGCAAGCGGCATTAAAGCAGTGGTGAAACGCTGCAAACCTGTCAGGCTGACCGTGTTCGACGAGGAAAAAGAAATGAAGCCCTGGAAAAACTTGTTCCCGGTGCTGAGCAGCTCACTTTAAGTAAATAGGGAATGTCTCTCAAGCGAAGCGTAACGCTAGCTTTGTAGAACGATCGACTATTCACTGTATGCCTCTGGTATTGCAATGCGAGTCACTCCCGGTTGTTGAAGTAGCCATCGATCGATATCGGCGATCACCTGCCCCGGAATTTCCCAGGGAAACAAGTGCGCCGTTTCGGGATAGCAGCAGACTTCACAGTCCGGGAGTTTTGCCGCAGTTTCCAGACTGGACTGGATTGAAATGTGGCGATCGGCTTCTCCTGCTAGCATCAGAGCCGGACACTGAATTTGGTTGAGTTCTTCCAGTCGGTTATAGCGGCGACGCAAGGCTTGATTCAGCGCATTTTGGGCAGCGCGTGAGGTTTTGAGATAGGCGGGAAAGGCTTCGTCTGCTAAGTGTTGATAGGCAGCGGCATTGTGCTGTTGGATTAGGTAGCGATAGAGCGATCGTTTGCCAAAGGTGTCAATATTCCACTGCCAACCAGGATTCAGCTTATTAACGATCGAAGCCACCCCGGTGTAGAAATTGTCCTGCCAGGTGACAGGGGGATGATCACTCCAGGGACGGGCAGCCGTGCCAACCAGAATTAAACCGCTCACGTGCTCTGGAAACTTTAGAGCAAGCTCCATTGCCAGAATTCCACCTAGCGACCAGCCCAACACCAGAAAGCGATCGATCTGCAGGCGATCGAGCAGCATTTCCAGATCCAGCAGATGATCGGTCATGTCGAACAATTCACGGGTCTGGCTATTGCCGTAGCCACGCAAATCGGGAGCGATCGTCCAGTATCGCTGCGACAAATAATTGGTGAACACAGACATACAGTCTCCCGATCCTGGATGCCCATGCAGGCAAAGAATCGGGAATCCCTGTCCTTGCAGGTAGACAGAGAGAGGGTAGGGATTGGAGGGCATAGGAGTGAAGGGGTGGATTTGATGGAGGGCGTGTCTGTTAAAGCTGCTTGTATTAGGAAGTTCTGATGGCGATCGTATCTTTCTGGCTGCTTTTTCAACAGGATTTCTATTGGATTAACACTGTTGGATCAACACCGCCTAAAATCGCGCTTGATTTTTGCTGCGGACTGCCACATCCCCCCATTTGGCGATAAAGTGGTGTTTTGGAAGTTTTGTATCGGCTGAAATTCGAGGGCATTGCATGGCATCCATTCGTGAGTTGCACGACCAGCTCGTTAATAAAGAACGCTCTGCGGTTGAACTGACGCAGGCAGCACTCGATCGCATTCAGGCATTAGAGCCAAAGCTGCATAGCTTTTTGAGCGTGACGGGCGATCGAGCGATCGAGCAGGCAAAACAGGTGGATGCCAAAATTGCCGCCGGTGAGGAAATTGGCTTGCTAGCAGGGATTCCGATCGGCATTAAAGACAACCTTTGCACAAAGGGCATTCGCACGACCTGCGGTTCTAAGATTTTGCAGAATTTCGTGCCGCCCTACGAGTCTACTGTGACGCAAAAGCTGAACGAGGCAGGCGCAGTTATGGTAGGCAAAACGAATATGGACGAGTTCGCAATGGGCAGCTCGACCGAAAGTTCTGCTTATCAGCTCACAGCGAATCCCTGGGATCTGGAGCGAGTTCCGGGCGGCTCATCGGGGGGGTCGGCGGCGGCAGTGGCAGCAGAGGAATGCGTGGTTGCCCTTGGCTCAGATACGGGGGGATCGATTCGTCAGCCTGCTTCGTTCTGTGGTGTGGTGGGTATGAAGCCGACCTATGGGCGCGTTTCTCGATATGGATTGGTTGCCTATGCCTCCTCGCTCGATCAGATTGGCCCATTTGGGCGATCGGTTGAGGATGCCGCAATTTTGCTGAAAGAAATTGCCGGATACGACCCGCACGACTCTACCAGTCTTAATGTGCCTGTGCCGAATTATGTGGCGAGCTTGAAGACCGATCGCAAGTTTCGCATCGGCATTATCAAAGAAACCTTTGGCGAGGGACTTGATCCCGTCGTGGGCAATGCGGTGAATCAGGCAGTGGAGCAAATGAAAGCTCTGGGCGCAGAAGTCAAAGAAATTTCCTGTCCGCAGTTTCGCTACGGGTTGCCAACTTATTACATTATTGCGCCTTCGGAAGCGTCGGCAAACCTGGCACGCTATGACGGGGTGAAGTATGGCTACCGCACCGATCATCCTGATAACCTGATGACGATGTACACCCAGACCCGCGCTCAGGGATTTGGCGCAGAAGTGAAACGCCGAATTATGATCGGCACTTATGCGCTGTCGGCAGGCTACTACGATGCCTATTACCTGAAGGCGCAAAAAGTGCGAACGCTGATCAAGCAAGACTTCGAGCGAGCGTTTGGACAGGTCGATGTGCTGGTGTGCCCTACTGCGCCGACCACTGCGGTTAAAGCCGGAGAAAAGACCGAAGACCCGATCAGTATGTATCTGCTCGACCTGATGACGATCCCCGTAAACCTGGCGGGACTGCCTGCCCTCAGTTTGCCCTGTGGCTTCGACGGTCAGGGAATGCCGATCGGCTTACAAATGATTGGAAACGTGCTGCAAGAAGAGACTTTGCTGCAAGCGGCTTATGCCTATGAGCAGGCGACGGAGTGGCATTTGCGATCGCCCCAGCTTTAAAGCGGATTGCAGGCTATTTGAAGAGTCACAAAGTTTCTACATTGCCCCTCAAATCCCGAGTTTTTTAGAGGGAGCGGGTGAGCAATTAGGTAACATCATTGCACGGTCATCCGCCTAAAACTTCTAAAAGATAAAAACTACCCTTTCGATCGGGAAACTCCCCTGTCTGACCCTCGATCACCTTCCTATACTGAAAGAAGAGTGTCTTTCTACGTCCCAGGAGGGAGTATGGCTCCAAATCCCAACATCATGCGGGCGGTTGAGCAACTGGGCTATCGTGTGACCGTGGGCGATGTTGCCTCTCAGGCAGGCTTAGAAGTGCGAGTCGCTGAAAAAGAGCTTTTAGCGTTGGCATCGGAAGCAGGCGGGCATCTTCAGGTCGCGGAGTCGGGCGAGATTGCCTATCAGTTTCAGCGCAACTTTCGGGATGTGCTGCGAAACAAGTATTTTCGGCTGCGGGTGCAGGAATGGTGGAATCGAGTCTGGAAGATTTTGTTTTACCTGATTCGGATTTCCTTTGGCATTGTCCTGATCGCGTCGATCGTCCTGTTGTCAATTGCAATTTTGGCGATCGTGATTGCCGCGAATAGCCGTAGCGATGGTGACTCTAATGGGGGCAGTGAAATTCGGATGCCCACGGTTTGGTTTGGCGATGTGTTCTGGATCTTTACGCCCAACTATGGAGACGATCGCGCCTATCACCGCAGGCAACGCAGAGACGATCGGGAAATAAACTTCCTGGAAGCAATATTTTCCTTCCTGTTTGGGGATGGTAACCCAAATGCAGATCTGAATGAACGACGCTGGAAAACGATCGGCACAGTGATTCGCAGCAATGGGGGAGCCGTGATTGCAGAGCAGGTCGCGCCCTATTTAGATGAGCTTGGAAGCCAATCGCAGCAGGAATATGAAGACTATATGCTGCCTGTGTTGAGCCGCTTTAATGGACGACCGGAAGTGAGTCCCGAAGGGCAGTTGGTTTATCACTTTCCCGAATTGCAGGTGACGGCAGACCAGAAGCGATCCAATCCGGTTGCGGCGTATCTGAAAGAACTGCCCTATCGCTTTAGTCGGGCAACGAGTGGACAAATTATCCTGGCGGCAGGTTTGGGCGGCGTGAATATTGTGCTGGCTCTGGTGCTGGGATCACTCCTGGCAGATGGAACGATCGCCGCTCAGCTCGGCGGGCTAGTTGCCTTTGTGGGTAGTATTTACTGGGGGCTGCTAGCCTATGGCGTTGGATTCCTAGCCATTCCGCTGATCCGCTATTTCTGGATTCAGTCACGCAATCGCCACATTGAGTCGCGTAACGACCAGAGGCAGCAGTGGGCTATGCTTCTCAACCAGAAAAACCCAGAAGTGAAGCAAAAGCTACTTTATGCCCGTCAGTTTGCTGCAACAACCGTGGTAGACGAAAAAGACCTGGCATATACCACCGAAACCGACCTAACCGAACAGGAACTCCTACGATCGGACAAGATCGATGAAGAGTGGCAGCGCAGGCTAGAGGCAGGCTCATAGACTGGATTGGACTATATTACGATTGAACTGTATTACGATCGAAGCCCGGCGATAACCAGTGTTTAGATAAACGGTTAGATAGAGGATGCGTTAGTGCAAACACGACGCATCTTTTTTTGCACCCTGCGGAAATCAGTTTCAATCAGTGGCAATCAGGCAATTAATAGCCATTAGCAATTAATTTCAGTGGTGATCAGTTACTGGCGATCGTCACCCAGCGGCGATTACTCACTGAGTGAGTCTACTTAGAACGACAATCAAACCCAAACCTAAACTTATTTTTAAGTACTACATTACCAGTACATTGACTATCACAAAATATTGCAACTGAAACGCTAATGATACAAAACTTTTAGACTAGTTTTTTGGACTGACTTTACCAGAAAAAATATAGAGAAGAACATGGTGGAGTGAATAGAGCAATGCACGATCGCTAATACATAAGCGATACATAAGTGATTCAGTAAAAGCATTCCTGTATTTACTGCAAAATCTACTGGGAAAAATCTACTGCAAAAGAAGAATGTAGATATTTTTGGGTTAGCGATCGAAGCGACTATTAAACAAATCAAGGAACGCAATAGCACAACGCATCAAGCACTCACCTAAAAGAAATAAATCTTCTTAGAATAAATCATTTGCTCGAATAAAATTAAGATAAGTTAACAATTTCAAGCCGATAACTTCTCTTCCTTTAGGTAGAGATGGCTGTCCTCCGAAACGGGTAGAGTATTTTCCTAATTACAGTGATTTACAGCACAACAAATCCTGGATTGCTTCTCGTTCCCCTTCATCAATGGTTGAATGCAATAAGGAGGTTTTAGTGATTTCATCTGTCTAAATTATGTGAAGTTTATGTGACAGGAAAGTCGCTTCTGGCTACGAGAAAGAGTAGAATTCTTGAAGTGGTTGAAAGCGGTTCCTGAACCAGTCGATCGTCTCCTACGGGAAGCAGTTTCGCATTGGGTTAAATTATTTTCTCAGGGTTTTTCAACCTTTTATTTTTGCCACTAAAAGTGGTGTTTAACTGCAAATCTTTCCTTCGCTTACTAAATTACGAGGTAGGCAAACGTCTATGGCAACGAAATTCCCAAAATTTAGCCAGGGGCTTGCTCAAGAAGTCACCACACGGCGAATTTGGTACGGGATTGCGACTGCCCATGATTTTGAAAGTCATGATGGAATGACGGAAGAGAATCTTTATCAAAAGATTTTTGCTTCCCACTTTGGTCATCTGGCAATCATTTTCCTCTGGACATCCAGTCTTCTCTTCCACGTCGCTTGGCAAGGCAACTTTGAACGGTGGATTAAAGATCCGCTCCACATCCGCCCGATCGCCCATGCGATTTGGGATCCGCACTTTGGTAAACCCGCAGTTGATGCGTTTACTCAGGGTGGCGTGGGTTACCCGGTCAACATTGCTTACTCTGGTGTTTATCACTGGTGGTACACGATCGGGATGCGAACCAACGGTGAACTCTACATGGGTTCCCTCTTCCTCATCCTGTTGTCGGCGATCTTTTTGTTTGCGGGCTGGCTGCATCTTCAGCCGAAGTTCCGTCCGTCGCTGTCCTGGTTTAAAAATGCTGAATCTCGCCTGAACCACCACTTAGCAGGTTTGTTTGGAGTGAGTTCGCTGGCTTGGGCAGGTCACATGGTTCACGTTGCGATTCCTGAGTCACGCGGCATCCATGTTGGCTGGGATAACTTCTTAACCGTGAAGCCACACCCAGCTGGACTTGCACCCTTCTTCACAGGTAACTGGGGTGCGTATGCTCAAAACCCGGACGCTGCTGAGCACGTCTTCACCACGTCTCAGGGAGCCGGAACCGCAATTCTCACCTTCCTAGGTGGTTTTCATCCGCAAACTGAATCGCTGTGGCTGACGGACATTGCCCATCACCATCTAGCGATCGCCGTGATTTTCATCATTGCGGGTCACATGTACCGCACCAACTTTGGGATTGGGCACAGCATTAAAGAAATGCTCAACTCCAAGGCGGGTCTGCTCACTCCTCGAAGTGAAGGTCAGTTCAACCTGCCTCACCACGGGCTGTACGACACTTACAACAACTCACTGCACTTCCAGCTTGGAATTCACCTGGCTGCTCTGGGTGTGGTAACGTCGCTGGTGGCGCAGCACATGTACGCGATGCCGCCTTATGCGTTCATGGCAAGGGATTTCACGACCCAGGCTGCGCTTTACACCCATCACCAGTACATTGCTGGATTCCTGATGGTTGGGGCATTTGCTCACGGCGCAATCTTCTGGGTAAGGGATTACGATCCGGTGCAGAACAAGGGCAACGTGCTCGATCGCGTTCTCAACCATAAAGAAGCGATTATTTCTCACTTGAGCTGGGTATCGCTGTTCCTGGGCTTCCATACCCTGGGTCTGTACGTCCACAACGACGTGATGCAGGCTTTCGGTACACCGGAAAAGCAAATCTTGATTGAGCCTGTGTTCGCGCAGTTCATTCAGGCTTCCCACGGCAAACTGCTTTACAGCATGGATACGCTGCTGTCGAATCCAGGTAGCTTGGCTTCGACCGCATGGCCCAACCACGCCAACGTCTGGCTTCCGGGCTGGCTCGGCGCGATTAACTCCGGCAATAACTCGCTGTTCCTCACGATCGGTCCTGGTGACTTCCTGGTTCACCACGCGATCGCGCTGGGACTTCATGTGACCACGCTGATCGGCGTCAAAGGTGCGCTCGATGCACGCGGTACAAAACTGATGCCCGACAAGAAAGACTTTGGCTTTACCTTCCCCTGCGACGGTCCGGGTCGTGGCGGTACGTGCCAAACCTCTGGATGGGAACAGTCTTTCTATCTGGCAATCTTCTGGATGCTGAATACGATCGCTTGGGCAACCTTCTACTTCCACTGGAAGCACCTGGGCATCTGGTCAGGCAACGTCGCACAGTTCAACGAAAGCTCAACCTACATCATGGGCTGGCTGCGTGACTACCTCTGGCTGTATTCAGGTCCGATCATCAACGGCTATAACCCCTACGGCATGAACAGCATCGCCGTTTGGGACTGGATGTTCCTCTTCGGGCATCTAGTATGGGCAACTGGTTTCATGTTCCTGATTAGCTGGAGAGGCTACTGGCAAGAGCTGATCGAAACGCTGGTCTGGGCGCATGAGCGCACTCCGCTCGCGAACTTGATTCGCTGGAAGGACAAGCCCGTTGCTCTCTCGATCGTTCAGGGTTGGTTAACAGGTCTAGTTCACTTCACAGTGGGTTACATCTTGACCTATGCCGCCTTCCTTATTGGCGCAACCGCAGGTCGATTCCCAGTGAACTAGGAATTGTGGATTGAATTGCTGGTGTAGTGGGCATCCTCCCTTCAATCAAACAGGAGAGATGCCCTCCTACAGGAGAAACAGTGGATTCAATTCCCCTTCCTGAGTGCCATTAACGCTAGTTCCTAGCAATTTTAACAATCAACCCTTTTAAGGTGTTGCCATAAGTCCGGGGCGGGGAGCAGGTCTTCGCCCCCTTTATTATGGGAGCCAGTATTATAGAGGCCAGTAACTCGTCGATCGCCTCACCAACTCTTCCTCTAAGCAGAGGATTGAACTGTATCAGCCTTTCTAGATTGATAGCAATCATCGTAGGCAGCTGCAGCAGTCCAATTTGCTATGAATATTCCGGTATCTCCCTGGACGCTCATACTAGAAACTCGCTTTAAAGTGATTCCAACTGTCCGGAGTGAGTTGAAAGGCTGGAGGCGACGGGCAGAAGAAATTCCTAATCCGGAGCTGCGTTGGCAAGCATTGGCGAGTCTTGCAGCGAAACAATTTCATTGTGAAGGTGGCTCGATTTACGGGTTGCTGGCGAAGCGCCACTGGCAGGAAGCGATCCGGTTTATTGTGGCGTATCAAACGATTAGCGATTATCTGGATAATTTGTGCGATCGCAGCACTTCGCTTGATCCCGCCGATTTTTCTGCCCTGCATGAGTCCATAGCCAATGCACTGACTCCGGGCGCAAAGGGTAAAAACTATTACCGCTTTCGAGACGAGCAGAACGATGGCGGCTATTTGCAGGCGTTGGTGAAAACCTGTCAGGATGTGCTACGCCAAATTCCGAATTATGGAACGATCGCCCCCGCCGTGCATGAGCTAGCCAGCTATTACTGTAATCTCCAGGTACATAAGCATGTGCGAATCGAGGAGCGAGTGCCCCGCTTGCAGATGTGGTTTTCTGCCTATCAAAAGCAGCTTCCTGAACTGCGCTGGTATGAGTTTTCTGCCTGTGCAGGTTCCACGCTGGGAATTTTCTGTTTAGTCGCGTATGGGCTGGATCAGGAGCTGTCAAATGAGTTGACCAATCGCGTCAAGAATAGTTATTTTCCCTGGGTGCAGGGATTCCATATTTTATTGGACTATTTGATTGACCAGGAAGAAGACCGCGTCAACGGAGACTTAAACTTCTGTTTCTACTACAGAAATCATGAGGATATGCTGGAGCGATTCAAGCACTTTATGCAAAACGCGGCTGAAAGTGTTTCCCAGCTTCCCCATACTGGGTTTCATCAGTTAATTAATCAGGCTTTGCTGGGTGTGTATCTTTCAGACAAAAAAGTTAGGCGACAGCAGGAAGTTCAAAATATCGCAAAGCAGCTAATTCACTGCTCAGGCAGTACGGCATCCCTGTTTTTTCGGAGTCGATTATTAATCTCTCACTGATCCCGATTTCGCAGGAGGTTGAAGGATGGCTAAAGTGGCGATCGTTGGTGCAGGACCCGCCGGATGTTCTGCCGGATAT
>NZ_JACJOR010000516.1:0-29928 GCF_014695615.1 Leptolyngbya sp. FACHB-711 | reverse complement strand
GGTTGTAGAGGGGATTTGAGAAGTTCCAGAAATTCCACATTGTCCCCGAAATTCCCTCAGGTTGGGGGCTCTGAAAGCACCCAGAAAAATAGGTTTTGCCCGAACCCCAGAGGCAAAGAGATGGTTCCGGGCAGCAGGTAACTTCCTGTTAGCAGATTAGTTGGGAAATTAGTTCAGGGAATTGTGACCGTTCGTATTTTTGCCGTTTGAGCTTTGCAGCTCCTGACACTTTGCCTCAGCCGCCGCAAACGCTTCCTGATACTCTTTGCCGCCCAGCATCACGTTGCCGTAATATTCGTAGGGCGTTGTGCCGTAGATAGGCAGAGGATCATCTTCGGGATAGTCTTCTTTTGCCTCTTCTACGGCAGCTTTCAAGCTTTCGACCGATAAACGCTGCGCCGTGAAATAGAACAGGGTTTCTGGATTGCCTTGCAGGTGAGGCAGGTTGGGGTCGATCAGGCAATCGTCCAGTTCCAGCCAACCATGCTCGATCGGCTCACTAGATCTCGCTTTGCTCACCAGAAAACCCTGCACGTAAAGCGCGTCTTTGATCGCCAGAGCTGCTTTATAGGCATTCTCAAACGGCTGTTTCGCTTTGCTGCGGATCTCCTGAGCAATTTCTCTCGATCGCGCTTCGTCTAGCAGTTTGTCCATCCCAAAGTTCTCCTGCACTTACACCAGCTCAGACGGCGTTTGCACTACAGGCTGCGGCTGCGGTTGGAATTGGAACAGCGAGTAGACGACGTTGCGGCGAATATTGGTCATCATTTCGAGGAAGAGTTCATAGCCTTCGCTCTTGTATTCGATCAGCGGGTCGCGCTGACCATAGCCTCGCAGACCGATCGCCTCGCGCAGAGCCTCCATTTGCTGAAGGTGTTCGCGCCAGAGGGTATCAATTTGCTGAAGGATAAAGAATCGCTCTGCCTGCCGCATCAGGTTTGGCTCAAGCTGGTTCACCTGGGCTTCTTTGATGTCGTAGGCAATGCGGGCTTGCTCGTGCAGGAAGGTCTTGATTTCGCCCACCGACAGATCGGCAAGCTGGGACGGCTCTAAATCTTCGAGCAGATAGATGAATTCCTTCACCTTGGTCACGACCTTATCGATCTCCCACTCCTCTGAGGGCAATTCAGGGTTGATGTAAGCATCGACGATATCATCCATCGTTTTCTCGATGTACTTGATCACCTGTTCTTTCAGGTCTTGCCCTTCCAGAACGCGCCGCCGCTCGGCGTAGATGGCACGACGCTGATTGTTCATCACTTCGTCGTACTCAAATACCTGCTTACGAATGTCGTAGTAGTAGGTTTCGACTTTCTTTTGCGCCCCTTCGAGCGATCGCGTCAGCATTCCCGATTCGATCGGCATATCTTCTTCGACGCGGAAAGCATTCATCAAGCCTGCAACCCGATCGCCGCCAAAGATTCGCAGCAAGTTGTCTTCCAGGCTGAGGAAAAAGCGAGTCGAGCCAGGGTCGCCCTGTCGTCCCGCCCGTCCACGAAGCTGGTTGTCAATCCGGCGGGATTCGTGTCGCTCTGTCCCGACGACGTGTAGACCACCCAGCTCCACGACTTCTTCGTGTTCGGCTTTGGTAAACGCTTCGTATTCTTTGCGGATCAGGTTATAAACGTCGCGCAGCCGCAGAATCACCGGGTCTTCGGTCGGAGCTTTTTCAGAAGCAACCGCCACAATGTCTTCTGCCTGAAGTTCGGGAAGCGATCGTTCGCCATACTGCTGCACGGCAAAATCAACGGCTTCCTTCAGAGCTTTCTCGACTTCTTTTGAGAGTACCGTGGGATAAATCTGCGGCGATGCCTTCCAGGTTTTTACTTTTTGTCCAGGGGTAGGCGCGGAAAACCCCTTACCGCCCGATCTGGAGTCGCCGTGCATCACGCTGGTGACTGAAAAGCCATCGCCATCTTCTGGCTGCACAATTCGGGGCATAAAGAACTCGCGCAGCTTGAGACGCGCCATGTAGTCTTCGTTTCCACCCAGAATGATGTCTGTGCCGCGTCCTGCCATGTTGGTGGCGATCGTCACGGCTCCTTTGCGTCCGGCTTGGGCGATGATTTCTGACTCGCGCTCTACGTTTTCCGGCTTCGCGTTCAGCAAATTATGGGGCACTTGCAGCTCAGCCAGCAGCCGCGACAGCACTTCGGATTTTTCCACGCTGGTAGTTCCTACGAGAACGGGTCGTCCCTGCTGGTTGAATTCAGCGCAGTCCTGAGCGATCGCCCGCCATTTTGCCGCCTCAGTTTTGTACACCACGTCGGGCTGGTCGCGCCGCTGGGTGATGCGGTTGGTCGGAATAATCGTCACTTCTAGCTTGTAAATCTTCTCAAATTCAGCTTCTTCGGTTTTCGCCGTGCCCGTCATGCCCGCCAGCTTTGGATAAAGCAGGAAGAAGTTCTGATAGGTAATGCTTGCCAGGGTTTGCGTTTCCGGCTGGATTTCGACGTTTTCTTTGGCTTCGATCGCCTGGTGCAGACCATCGCTCCAGCGACGACCGGGCAGCACCCGTCCGGTGAACTCGTCCACAATCACAATTTCGTCATTGCGAACAATGTAGTTCACGTCGCGCATGAACAGCTCTTTTGCCTTGATCGCGTTAAAAATGTAGTGCGCCCAGGGATCCTTCGGGTCGAACAAATCCTCAACGCCCAGCAAATCTTCGCAGGCAACAAAACCCTCGTCAGACAGCAGGACGTTACGCTGCTTCTCATCGACTTCGTAGTGTCCGTTAGGGTCGTCTTCGTTTTCCTTTTTGGTGAGTGCCGCCGCAATCTGAGCCGCTCGGATATACTTTTCGCTCGGACGCTCGACCTGTCCCGAAATAATCAGCGGGGTACGGGCTTCGTCGATCAGCACCGAGTCTACTTCGTCGATCACGCAATAGTTAAATGGACGCTGCACGACTTCCTCGATCGAGGTTGCCATGTTATCCCGCAGATAGTCGAAGCCGAGTTCGCTGTTGGTGCTGTAGGTAATATCGCAGGCGTAGTTTTTGCGGCGTTCGATCGGGGTCATGCTGTTTTGGATCAAACCCACGCTCAGTCCCAGAAAGCGGTGAACCTGTCCCATCCATTCCGCGTCGCGCCGTGCCAGGTAGTCGTTCACTGTGACGACGTGAACCCCTTTTCCGCTTAGAGCGTTGAGGTAGGCGGGCAGCGTCGAAACCAGAGTTTTGCCTTCCCCGGTCTTCATCTCGGCAATTTGCCCATTGTGCAGCACCATGCCACCGATTAACTGCACATCAAAGTGCCGCATTCCCAGGACGCGTCTGGCTGCCTCTCGCACCACGGCAAAGGCTTCGGGCAGCAAATCGTCCAGCGTTTCGCCTTTTTCGAGCCGCTGCTTGAACTCTGCCGTCTTGCCGGTCAACTGCTCGTCGGACAATGCCTGAATTTCTTCTTCAAGCAGATTGACTTCGACAATGTCGTTTTTATACTTCTTTAATTTACGTGCGTTGGGGTCGCCCAGCAGTTTCTTTAACATGGCAAACGAGAGACTCTAATAGGAGGGAGAAATAGGGAAATTTGTATCGGCGCAGGGTGCAGCTATCCGAGGGATCGCTTTTGGAGTTCGGGCTTTTCTAGTCTAGGTAAAGTGTGACGCATTTTCACGGTTCAGCCCAGCAATTTGACTCACTCGATCGCTCAAAATCCCCCAAAGTCTTCACCAGTACGGTTCTAAAGATTGATTGAGTATTGGCAAAGTTACTTTCATCGTACCATCTGGATTCAAACCGGGGGAAAGTCTGGGTTGGGGGATAGCCGAATAGGGATTGGGGAGGGGTAAAGGAAGTGGAGGGATAGGGAGTTGGGCGATACTGTTTTCTCTGAGCGTGTGACTTGTGTGAGTGTATGACTTGTTTGAATGTATGACTTCGGGTTCGATCGAAAGATTTTGTACTGGAAACTTGAAGCGGGTTACTCAGAGCTAAAATTTCCGAGCTTCTGCTGAACCCACGCAAAAATTTGAACCTAGCCTCCACGAAGCCATCCTTCCCCTAGCAAAGCTAAGATTCTGTCAATTTCTGCACCCTCCATCTCCTCATCCTCTCCTACTTACTCCCCTACCCACTCTGGTGCGAGACTCCGATAATTAAACTGAGCAGCAGCAGGATGGCAGGTGGCGCAGGTTCTTACGCTGGGGGGCTGAGGAAACTCGACTTTGGGATGCAGTGCTTTGAAATAGCGCGATTGCTGGATGCGATAGGGAACGATTTCGTTGCGATTGGTCGATCGCGAAAAGGTAGAGAGATATCGCCAGACTATCTCTAGGTCAGGGCTTCGCAGGGGTTCGATCTGTACTCCATAGTGCTGCGAATCTTGAATGAGCGCTTGCCAGGTTTGGGTCGGCATTGCGGCAGGCGGCAGTGCCAGGTGACAGGTAGCGCAGTTTTGCAGATAAAGTTCCTGTCCGACCTGAAACTGCGGGCGAATCACGTCAACTGTGCCAATTGCCTGAGAATCAGGAGCATTGCTTTGGGCGATCGTTTGGGCGATCGAAGGTTTTGCCTGGGCGAGTCCCCAACCTAAGCAAAGACTCCAAACCAGCAGCAGCAGCGTCACCCTGAACCAGCGAAGAGCGGGGCGGCGACGAATCCAGCGGGTAAAGCGCAAAAACGGCATAGATTCAATCAGGCAAACGGGGCAAACAATTCGAGGAGGTATAAAGCGGGGGTGTTTGAGGAAAGAATGACAGGCACAATTGTCAGGATTTCAGAATGGGAAACTTAGAAAAGCGGTAGCCCTTATCACTAATGAAATGAAGCTGGTACCTTCGTTTCCTGCAATTTTCAGCGTCAGCGTCCTCCCGGAGGCGGAGTAAAATTGCGCTGATCCCACCTGCTCAAACCCGAAACTTCAGATTATTCTGATCATCAGTGATGTAACTGGCTGACCTGACTGCTCAGGGTTGCCAAAGTTCCACTAGGGGACTGAAATTGCGTTAAAAGTCATTCGATCGAGTGAAGAATCATTTCTGAGTTTTGCCTTATAAAGCAGAAGACCTGAAGTTATCGTAAGACAGGATAACGCTAAACCTGCAATGCAAACTGCGAGCGAATGCAGCCAACCTAACCATCCAGCACTACTCAAATACCACAACTTAGACGATTTTCGGAGGAAGAGGGAATCCATGCACGATTGCCGTCACGTTCAGTTCAGTATTCACGAAGGCTTTGCAGTGGGAACAGGGTCTCGCCAAATTGATCTTGAAGAACTGCAAGCACTCTTTCAAATTACGGCATTCTGGGCACAGGATCGCAAACTTGAAGACTGGACGATCGCCCTGCAAAATAGTAGACCAATTGTGACTGCTTGGGACGGCGATCGACTGATTGGTTTTGCACGGGCAACTTCGGATGGAATTTATCGCGCCACTATTTGGGATGTGGTTGTTCACCCAGATTATCAGGGATTAGGACTGGGACGGAAACTGGTCGAAACGCTGTTGATGCACCCTCATCTGAATCGCGCCGAGCGGGTGTATCTGATGACCACAAATCAGCAGAAGTTTTACGAGCGCATCGGCTTCGAGGAAAACCAGACCACGACAATGGTGCTGTTTAACCAGCCTGTCTCGCAGCAAGGACTGTCCTTGGTTCAGGAAATGGTGCAGGAAGAGGTGTTGCATCGCGGTTAACCTGGAGTGAAATTGGGCGATCGCTTTGCAAACAGGAAAAAACAGATAAGAAAAAAACAGACAAGAAAAAAGGGAGGTTAACCCTCCCCGTTTGTCTAACCATAAAACTGTCTAGCTCATAAAACTGAAATTGCTACGAAAACTCGTTCTTTTCTGAAGATTCGGACGCAAAGAGTTTTCCTCAATGGAGATAAACTCTCGGAACTAATCTGCTGCGGCGACTTGCTCGGCCTGCCGATAACCAAAAAAGTCGATCTTATAGTTCAGAATGCGAACGCCCGTTTGTGCCTCCACTTGGCGCAGCAGCTCTTCGGGTAGCTCGATGTGAACATCCATAATCTGATTGGTATCAATGCAGTTCACATGACTGTGCGGATCGCTAATGTTGCCATAGAGCCGACCATCCGATCGCTCAATGCACTCGATCACGCCCTGCTCTGACAGTGCCTCCAGGTTTTGATACACCGAGGTATGCCCAATTTCTTTGCCCTGCTGATTCAGTCGATCGTAAATTTCTCGCGCTGAGAGATGCTCTTTTGCCTGCCACAGCAGTTCTAGAATGAAGCGACGCTGCTTGCTCAGACGCATTCCGAGCGATTGACAGTGATCTAGAGCTTCTTCGAGCGATCGAATTGGTTTTTTAACTGATGCTGCTCCTGTCTCCATAACTCCCTTCCCTACAGCTTAATAATGGATTGAATAACCCTGTTTTTATTTCGTACTGAATTTCGTACTGGCAATATTTTGACAATTTTGATGCTAAATCCGATTGAACGATGAGTGGCGATGCAAGGAAAACAGTTGAGCAAGCGGGCAGAAACAGGGTTTTCTAGGCAGCGTCTCGTTCGTGATGCTTAAGTCCACGCTGAAAACATGGCATTGGTCAAGCCTAATCTCAGTCTGCAATACCCTCGGCATTCACTCATATTGTACTCATGGGGTGAGGCTCACGGGTGAATCAGTAGGAGCATCAGCACAGTAAAGCAACTTAAGCACCCAATTCCTAAATCGAACTCACTACAACTTTAACTTAGAAAAGCGCAGAATGTCTACCGCAACGCACAAGTAGAGCCATTTTTCAACCCTTTGAGCGAGGTTAATCAACCTGGATTAAAGCGGTTGATTCTGGAAAATTTATCATTTTTTACAAAGCGGCGAGGGTTGGAAGGAAAAAGGGTTTTACTTGATCTTGGTCAGCCCGGAAGTTCAAGCATGTTTGTTGAAGTACCTGGCGAACGGCGAAGGATTGGAGGTTCCCCTAAACTCCTCTTCAAAAAGGGGACTTTGAGCTGCTAAACCTTATCGACTGCTCCAGAAGTGCTCTTAAACAGGCTTGCTTCCCCTTATTGAAAGCGACTCTCAGGGGAATCTCCAGGATTTAAGACCCTCACCCATCCACCTTTCAGCGACGATTCAGGCAACCACCCTTCAGAAGTAAAGCAACCCAGCGATCGCCCTAGAGCTAAACAGCATTTGCCAGATAGAACTCGGAAAAGCGCAGCGCAACGTTTGTCTTTTGTTCTGTATTAACGTAAGGAGTTATTACAAATCGAGCGTGGCATTATTTTCTTGATTAGTTCAGATTTAGACTAAAGCAGCTCATCTAAACTACGGATAGCTTCTTCTTAGGTAGAATTAAACCCCCTTCTGTTTTCAAAGTCCCTTTTACTGTTTGGGAAAGTGAACAATAATGCAGTTATGAACCAGACAAGGTTTTGAGGTTGAGGCTCCGGGTCGTGTTGCTTGTCTGATGCGACCCATCTCTAAATTCCAAGGATTTTTAGCAAGGATTTTTTAGACAGAGACTTAGACAGAGATTCGATCGCCACAGAAACACCAGAAACGACGCGAAAAGCCGCGTTGCGTATTGGGTAAAAAGACTTACAGACAGGAGAGATTTAGCGTGAAATTAGCGGTTTACGGCAAAGGCGGAATTGGCAAATCGACGACAAGCTGCAATATCTCAGTTGCGCTGGCGCGTCGCGGAAAGAGAGTGCTGCAAATCGGCTGCGACCCAAAACATGACAGTACTTTTACTCTAACTGGGTTCCTGATTCCCACGATCATCGATACGCTCCAGGAAAAGGACTACCACTACGAAGATGTGTGGCCCGAAGATGTGATTTACAAGGGCTATGGCGGCGTAGATTGTGTTGAAGCGGGTGGTCCTCCGGCAGGAGCAGGCTGTGGCGGCTATGTAGTGGGCGAAACGGTGAAGCTGCTGAAGGAACTCAACGCCTTTGACGAATATGACGTGATTTTGTTTGACGTGCTGGGCGACGTGGTTTGCGGTGGTTTTGCGGCTCCGCTGAACTATGCCGACTACTGCATGATCGTTACCGATAACGGTTTCGATGCGCTGTTTGCAGCCAACCGGATTGCAGCTTCGGTGCGAGAAAAAGCCAGAACCCATCCCCTCCGCC
Organism: Leptolyngbya sp. FACHB-711; assembly: GCF_014695615.1. Classification (NCBI taxonomy): domain Bacteria; kingdom Bacillati; phylum Cyanobacteriota; class Cyanophyceae; order Leptolyngbyales; family Leptolyngbyaceae; genus Leptolyngbya; species Leptolyngbya sp. FACHB-711. The sequence goes on along the minus strand of NZ_JACJOR010000516.1, from coordinate 21,859 downwards.
TAGCAGGACTGATTGGCAACCGGACTTCCAAGCGGGATCTGATCGATAAGTATGTGGATTCTGTGCCAATGCCCGTGCTGGAAATTCTGCCCCTGATCGAAGATATTCGGGTGTCGCGGGTGAAGGGCAAAACGCTGTTTGAAATGGCGGAATCCGACCCCTCGCTGAACTATGTCTGCGACTATTACCTCAATATTGCCGATCAAATTCTGGCGCGTCCCGAAGGCGTGGTGCCTAAGGATGCCCCCGATCGCGAACTGTTTACCCTGCTGTCTGATTTCTATCTCAATCCCACCAAGCATCAGCCCAAGGCCGAGGAAGAACTGGATCTGATGATGGTTTAGTGTGAGTGCGGAGCAGCAAATCTCGATCGCAACAAAAGCTGAAAATCCCTTGTTTCTTTGGGTGATGCGTCGCCATTTTACGGTATGAGTGGGTTTGCATAATTTTTTGCACTATTTCTGCAAAATTTAGCGATCGTCTTTTGCATCCAGCACGATAAATTCCGTGAATACTGAACATCTCCGCAAATCCCTCAAAACTCTGTGGCTCAGCTACTACCGCACCCATCGAGACTGGCTGGTAAAACTGGGCGTTTGGGTCAACTGTGAAGGTCAGCGTCGTCCTTCTTCAAGCTTTATTCTGGCAACCCTGGCAACGCTCGAACCCGATCTGCTTGAGCTGCTTCCGCTGATTGTGGATCTCAGCAGCAATCCCGATCGCATTGTGATTGCCCTGGGTTTGAACTTCAACCCCGATGAGGCATTGGAAGAACTTGAAGCTGCTTACATCCCCGCCCAGCCGATCCGACTGCTCCCCAGCCAGACCGATGTGGTCAATTTCTCTCCTATCCCTCAGAACGCGATCGATCGCCCTGCTCCTGCCCAGCCAGACGATGCCTGTGAAGGAGTAGGACCAAACCCCAACCTGAGGTATGAGCGAACGAACTAGCAGAACATTAGGGGGATTGGCGGGACAAAAACATTTGCTTTCGTTCGTTTCAACGATGACCCTCGAAGGGGAAGTGCTTTGCATCGCCCCCATAACATCCCTTTAAGGAAACCGAATTTTATGACTCTGGCAAGCGAACCCCAATCCCTCAACTTCGACTGCGAAACGGGCAATTATCACACTTTCTGCCCGATTAGCTGCGTGGCCTGGCTATATCAGAAGATTGAAGACAGCTTCTTTCTCGTGATTGGCACAAAGACCTGCGGCTATTTTCTGCAAAACGCGATGGGCGTGATGATTTTTGCCGAACCTCGCTATGCGATGGCAGAACTAGAAGAAGGCGACATCTCGGCTCAGCTCAACGACTATGAGGAACTAAAGCGGCTCTGTGCCCAGATTAAGCGCGATCGCAATCCCTCTGTAATTGTCTGGATTGGAACCTGCACCACAGAAATCATCAAAATGGATCTGGAAGGGCTGGCTCCTAAACTGGAAGCGGAAATTGGGATTCCGATCGTCGTGGCACGGGCAAACGGTCTGGACTATGCCTTTACTCAGGGCGAAGATACAGTGCTGGCGGCAATGGCTCATCGATGCCCCGATCGTGCTCCGACCGCAGAGGCAGAGAAGAACGATCGCAATGCCATTCAAAAGCTGCTCAACTTTGGACGCAAAAAGGAAGAAGTTGCGGCTGAAGAATCGGAGTATGTGGATCACCCGCCGCTGGTACTGTTTGGTTCTTTGCCCGATCCCGTGGTAACACAGCTCACGCTGGAACTCAAAAGACAAGGAATTAAAGTTTCGGGCTGGCTGCCTGCCAAGCGATTTACCGAACTACCCGTCCTGGCCGAGGGCGATTATGTGGTCGGGGTGAATCCGTTCCTGTCTCGCACGGCAACGACCCTGATGCGCCGACGCAAATGTAAGCTGATTGGCGCGCCTTTCCCGATCGGTCCCGATGGCACTCGCGCCTGGATCGAAAAAATCTGCTCGGTGTTTGGCATTGAGCCGAAGGGACTGGATGAGCGAGAAGCGCAAATTTGGGCAGGACTGGAAGATTACGTGAAGCTGATTCGCGGCAAGTCAGTGTTCTTTATGGGCGATAACCTGCTGGAAATCTCGCTGGCGCGGTTCCTGATTCGCTGCGGCATGACCGTGCCTGAAATCGGCATTCCCTACATGGATAAGCGATACCAGGGTGCGGAACTGGCTCTGCTAGAGAAAACCTGTGCCGAAATGAACGTGCCCCTGCCCCGCATCGTTGAAAAGCCGGACAACTACAACCAGATTCAGCGCATTTATGAGCTTCAGCCCGATCTGGTGATCACGGGGATGGCACATGCGAACCCGCTAGAGGCTCGCGGCATCAATACCAAGTGGTCAGTGGAGTTTACCTTCGCGCAAATTCACGGCTTCAGCAACGCCCGCGACATTCTGGAACTGGTGACCCGCCCGCTACGCCGCAATAATTCTCTCAAGGATCTGGGCTGGGATAAGCTCGTGAAGGAAACGACGGTTTAGAATCTTCTCCTGTTCTTGATTTCTGTTCCCTGCGCTGATATCGGCGTGGGGATTTTTTTAGCTCCTGATGTACCCCTGATGTACCCCAAACTGCTGTACGAAGCTGAAGACTGTGCAATTGCAGCATGGCATCCTCGATCGCGTCGCAAAACTGATCGATTATTAGGGCTTTTTAAGCATTTGCTTAGTCCCATTAAGAGGCTGCTTTGTTCACATTAGCCCAACTCCCAGAGCGGGTAAAAACAGCAGCCCATCGACCCAAACGTTGTAAATCGATCGCTCCGTTTCTGGGGTTAATGTCCAGACACAAGCCAGCGTCAGCAGCAGCATCGGCAGCACAATTGCAACTGAGGGAATGTTCCAACCGTTAATCCAGCCACCCAGCAATCCAGCGAGTCCAACCGCATTGAATCCAGTTAACAGAATTCGGGTTGAGGGGATACCCACCAAAACAGGTAGAGTGGGTACGCCCTGTTTGCGATCGTCATTCAGGTCACGAATGTCAAACACATGGGCATTGGAACCCGTCACCATCAGCAGAAAGACGGCTGTGAGAACGGCAGCAGGGGTAAATGGCTGATTTGCATAGGCAAGCGGAATGGCAGTCAGTGCGTAAGCGATCGTGGCGCAGACGATCCAGGCTTTTGCACCGGGAATATCTTTGATGCGATGCCAGCGCGTTTGTCGATCGTGCCGATGCGAAAGCTGTCGTGGAAACAAAGGAATGCCATACGCTAGCGCAATGAATCCCACAATGCTGACCTTTTGCACGGCGATCGGAGCTTGAACCAGCAAAACAACTGTCGCCACCCCCGCCCCCAGCATCAGCAGCACAATCGCCGGACTACGATGAAAAGCCGGAAGCTGCTCATTCGAACGGTCCGGCATCATCGCATCGGCAAAGCGATCGAGGTTATAAAACGTTAGCGCGGCACAGAAAATGAGGGCGATCGGGAGAGTGCCGGGAGGCAGGCGCAAAGTCTGCTGAACAAAAAACACTAGAGAAGCAAGCGCGGCAGCTGTCCACAGGCTGGAATCGATCAGAAAATGCAGGCATCTGAGCACCAACGGATAAACCCAGCGCGGTCGAGCAGGCTCAAGCACCGACTCGAACAGAAATAAACGAACTTTTTGCATCAGCCAATCAAGAGCAGAATTATCTTGATGCTAGGGAGCAACAGGCTCAATGCGAATCATCTGTCCGTTAGATTCATCCGTTAAAACATATAGCAAGCCATCTGGACCCTGACGCACATCCCGCACGCGCTGATTGATGGCGATCGTCTGTTGACCCACCACGTTTCCTGAAGCATCGAGATCAATGCGCTGGATTGCCTGTCCCACCAGTCCTCCGGCAAACAAATCGCCCTTCCAGCCAGAGAGTCGATCGCCCGTGTAAAAGGTCAGACCAGAGGGTGCAATGCCAGATTGCCAGACCGTTTTGGGGTCGATTAATCCGGGGCGCGATCGTTCTGAGGAAATTTCGCCGCCTGAATATTCCCGGCTGTAAGTGACCAGGGGCCACCCATAGTTATTGCCTGCCTGCATTTGATTTAGCTCATCGCCGCCCCGTGCCCCGTGTTCCGTTGCCCAAACTTGCCCCGTTGCCGGATTAAGGGTCAGCCCCTGAATATTGCGGTGTCCGTAGCTCCAGATTGCCGGATCAGCATTGGCATTCGATGCAAACGGATTATTAGCAGGAATCGAGCCGTCATCGTTGAGCCGCACAATCTTACCAAGACGGCTTTGCAAATTTTGTGCCTGCCTGCGAATTAGATCGCCGTTAAGCGAAACAGGTGGGTTGCCGCCATCACCGATCGACACCAGCATCGTTCCATCGGGGAGCCATTGAATCCGGGAGCCAAAATGCTGCGTGCTCGACTTTTGCGGAGCCGCTTCAAAAATGGTCTGCACATCGCGCAAGGTTTGACCCTCCAGCACACCACGCGCTACACGGGTTTGATTGGCGGAGGCATTGCCGTGAGAATAAGTCAGGTAAACAAACCGATTTTGGGCAAACTGCGGGTGAAGCGACACCTCCATCAATCCGCCCTGCCCCGATGCAAACACGGGTGGTACTCCGGCGATCGGCGTTGGATCAAGCACATCATTGCGCACAATTCGCAGCCGCCCCGGTCGCTCTGTCACCAGCATTGCCCCATCGGGAAGCCATGCCATACTCCAGGGATGCTCTAGCCCGTCTAGAACAACCGTTTGTCGATAGCGTTGCGCTGCACCAGAAGCAGGAGCCTGAGCGATCGTTTGATTAGATCCTCCAGTCTGATTGTTCTCTTTTGTGGCAGTAGCCGGCTCAGAACTAGTGCCCGTTGCCGGAGAACTCGTGGAAGGAGCCGATGAAATTTGAGGCACAGCACAGCCCGCAACTACAAAGAGTAATATGCCCCTGGCAAAGGCAGTCTTGAACGATCGCTGCACAAGCTGCAAACGATTCTGAATTTTGGGTTGAATCCGGTGAAGCATAGCAACTAACTCCTTTTGAATCGGGCTAGCGTAAATCAAGGTTTGAGTAAACAGGCTAAACCTGCGCTAAACATGCTGTAGACCTGCGCGATCGGTTTGCAATGAAACCTTGCAACGAAACCTTGCAGTAAGAACTTGTAATGAAAACAAATTCGTGTCTAGATACTGGGCTACGACTGAGGTAAACCCTGACACAGCAATCGTTGAACAAGGCAAACTGTAAGCAAGGCAAACTGAAAGAGGTGATCGAATGGCAAGTAGATTAATGGCAAGCGACTATCGAAGTGAAAGAATGCTGCTTCAGCTATAGATAATAGCTTATCTATAATTCCATTATGTTGATCTGTTTCCAGAGCAGCTCGAGAGTTCTAAATTCAAGACAAAATTGAACTCAAGCCCCTATCTCTCTCCCACTCTGCAAGCACGTCTAACAGCCTCCCCTTCATCTCCTCATCCCCCATCTCCTCATCATGTCAACCCCCCACTTCTCCGACTCCCCCACTTGGACTGCCGAAGCCGAAGCGAAGCTAAAAAACATCCCTTTCTTCGTCCGATCGCAGGCAAGACAGCGCATTGAAGCCCTCGCCCGTGAAGCAGAACTAGACACGGTGACACCAGAATTGGTCGAGCAAGCCCGATTAGAATTTGGGCAATAGTAATTTGGGCAATCCTATTTTTCTCGAATTGCTTCTCGATTACCCCGTAGGGGAACTGCTTTGCATCGCCTTATTTCCAGCAATTGCTGAAAACTAGCTGCATTAGTTGTCCTGATTTCCGGTAGACATCGCAGCGAGGACCGCTTGCTGGCTCACCTGGGCATAGAGGGATTTGAGATATTCCTGAACGTGCTGGGCTGAGACGATCGCCTGATTGCCTGGCGTGTCAGATTTCAGGGGCAACGTTCCTAAAATATCCAGAACCGTTTCGCTGCTGGGCGGCGGCGCAATCACGACAAGAGACGGCTCAAGCTGCTGATCGTACTGCCAGAAGCGATCGAGGGAAATTTGATTTGTTGAAGCGGTCTCGATCGGGGGTAGGTCAGATTCGCCTTCGGTCTTCGCGCTTCGCATTTCCCGCAGAGCGGTAATGATCTGCTCCTTAGTGCGTCCCCGAAGCTGAAACAGCACAAACGGATCTTCGCTAAAGCGATCGCCCAGCACATAGTAAAGTGCGCCAATATGCTTGCAGGGATTCGCCGGATCAGGACAGGAACAGCGGCTGTGGATGTCAAACTTTGTGAGCGGAAACAGGCTCAGCCCGTTCGCTGTAAACACTTCTTCGATATTTTGCGGCATCTCGCCCGCCAGCAGCTTGGCTGAGAAAATGGCGCGTTCTGCCATCGACTCGATCACATACTGCCACTGCTCATCGTTAAATGGGTCGAGAGAAAGGCTAACTTTGTAGGGTTCGGGTGCGGTGCCCTGGACGAGTGCAGAGACTTTGGCGCCCTGATACTCAATTTTTAGCACATTGCCTTCCCGCGCATAGTTTCGGGCACGGGCGAGTCGTCGCACCCAGCCAAATGACTCCAGCACATCGATCCAGCGTTGTGCCCACCATTCCCGGCTTGCCTGTGTATCGTAAGTCATGCAATCAGTATAAACAAATAAAAAGAACCGGGGATTAGCCCAGTTCCTAGCACTCATCGTTTTTTAGGCGAATCGTTATGATGAAGAATCAGTTTTTGCAAGTGGATTGAACTCGCTGGTTGAACTAGCTGAGTGATTCTAGATAGTCCCGGACGCGGTTGCGTCGCTTTGGCTGTCTGAGCTTTTGCAGTGCCTTGGCTTCAATCTGGCGAACGCGTTCACGAGAGAGATCGAGTGCCCGTCCAATTTCTGCCAGTGAATAGGGTTGACCGTTGCCCAAGCCAAACCGCATTTGGATCACATCGCGTTCGCGAGTAGTGAGGTCGGTGAGGAGCTGTTGAAGATCTCGGTGGAGTGCCTCGCGCATCAGCAGCTCCTCAGGAGTTACACCGTCGCGATCGTCCAGCAGTTCGCCCAGCTCCGTATCCCGCTCTTTGCCCACCTTGGTTTCCAGCGAAACGGCACGGGGTACGCGCAGCAGCACTTCTCGCACCTGGCTAGGCGACATTTCCAGTTCGGCGGCGATGTCCTCCATTGAGGCAGTTCTGCCTTTTTCCTGGGAAATCTTGCGCTGCGCCTTCTTGATTTTGTTGAGCTTCTCGGTGATGTGAACGGGCAGGCGGATTGTGCGGCTTTGAGTGGCGATCGCGCGGGTAATGCCCTGACGAATCCACCAGTACGCATAGGTGCTGAATCGATAACCCTTGGTGGGGTCAAATTTCTCGACGGCACGTTCCAGACCCAGTGTTCCTTCCTGGATCAGATCCAGCAAATCAAGTCCGCGATTCTGATACTTCTTGGCAACCGAGACAACCAGACGCAAATTCGCCTTGATCATGTGATCTTTGGCGCGGGTTCCTTCGTTTTTAACTTGGTCCAGCTCTGCTGGGGTCATTTCCGACAGCTCTGCCCAGCGACGCTTTCCGGTGGACAGCATTATTTTTAGATCAGCAACGGTGGTTTCGGCTTCAACTGCCCACCGTTCCCAGGAAGGACGATGACCAAGGTGCGAGGCAAGCCGATCGTGAATGTCAAGCAGCTTCACGTAGGGCTGGATCTCTGCATCACCTTTTTCGGCAGCTTCATTACGAAGCTCTACCAGGCGCATATAGCGTTGAACGCTTTGGGCTTCTGAAACTTCTTCATCGCGTCCCAGCAACCGCACCCGCCCGATTTCCTGGAGATAGAGCCGCACAAGATCAGTGGTGCGTCGGTTGGCGTTTCGCAAAAGTTGATTTGGATCTGCATCCTCAAAGTCCAGGCTGACTAGCTCTGTTTCTGCCTGTTCCAAAGAGAAGTCAGAGGCATCGTGTTCACCATTCATTTCAAAGTTGACGACACTGGCTGATTCAGCGTAATCAAGATCAGCGCGAAAAGGTCTTGCTGTCATAGTGTTCGTCTCAGTGCTCCGGTGTAAGGGGGCATAGATTGCCTGTCAAGAGTGTTCCCACTTTGGGGGCTAATTAACCACGACTTCTTTAAGCAGCGTGAAGTTTCACGTCTTGCTCGATTGGCTTTGCAAATTGTGACGGATACACCCAATTCGTGATTGATTTAAATCACGGCAGTTCTGAATTATGCAGGGAACTCTCTAACCTACATTCTTTGTATCGGTGATTCCCGAATTGCTGCTTGAAGGAATGAAGTTGCTTTATCAAGTTGAAGTAAAGATTACGGTGCGATCGAGTTTTTTATCAGGCGTTTAGAGAAGTATCAGGGAACTGCAAAACCTACAACGATCGCCGACTTAACGCAGATGTACAAGCTAGCCAGAAACTGGAAGCAGTTCAGGTCACAAGTTCACTTTTCAAATCAAATCGCCTTTCAAGGAGCCTGCTTAGCATTAACTAGCGGCTGCACCACTCGGTCGATCGCATCCTGCATAAAGGCTCGGATGAACTCGTCGCGCTGATTCAGGCGAAACTGTTCCTGCACCACTTCCGTCATGCCGCCGTCGCCCCAGTCTTGATTGCGACGGAAGTATTCGATAAAGCTTTTTCCAGCAATTCGTGTGAGATAGGCTGCCGTCACGCCTTGAATGGCTCGACCGACGAGAAAGGTTCCCACATTGGTTTGCAGCGTAATTGAGAGCAGTTCAAACGCGCCGCGCACCACGCCCAGACTGACCAGGGTTTTTGCTAAGGAAATTGCCAGATCCTTTCCTCGCTCCAGATTAATTTCGCAGCCGTAGATGCGCCCCAGCTCGATCACCATTTGGGCGTTAATTGCCGCCGTTGCTAACAGATCGACTCCCGGTAAAGGAGTGACGGTAACGGCTCCTGCTACAATCCACTGATAGCGATCGACAACTTTTTCTGCCTGCTGTCGTCGCTGGTCGTCGATTTGCTGCCGTGCCGCTTCGCTAAGCTGCTGGGATTGCAGCAGAATGTTGTCCGCCACCAAATTTTCGCCTTCCGATCGCAAAACGGCTGCGATGCGCTGAAGCAAAGGAAAGATATCGGGTTCAGGGGTGAGCCATTCGCCGCTTTCGAGCTGCACGGGCTGAGGGTTGGCGGCGATCGGAATGATATCTTCTGCTGAGATTAAATCTTGAAGCCGCTGCTGAATCTGAGCAATCAGGGCTTCCAGGTCGGCTTCGGGATATAAATCGGTTTTGTTGAAGACGAGGAGCGATCGTTTGCCGATAGTGAGAAGCGATCGAAGCACGGTGTATTCAGACTGGCGCAAATCGTTATCGACCACAAACAGCAGCAAATCGGCTTCGGTCGCTAGCTTTCGCGCCGCCTGTTCTCGTTCTGTTCCTGCGATGCCTGCTTCCAGGATTCCGGGGGTGTCAGTCAGCAAAATCTCTCGTCCCAAGCCGCGAAGCTGGAGTCTTGAGGTGGATTCTACACAGGTGGTTCCCATCGGTGCGCCAACCTGCCCCCCCGCCGTTTGTCCGGTAATGCGATCGATAATCGCGTTGATCAGGGACGTTTTGCCTGCAGAGCCTGTGCCAAAGATCACGACTCGAATTTCCCGACGGCTGAGGCTTTCTTCGATTTCACGGGTGCGGCTGGCAAGAGCCTGACGGGTGACTTCGTCTTCGATCTGGTCAATTTGCTGCTGTACTGCCCGCAGCGTCTCTCTTGCCGCATCGACCTTTTCGACAGGAACAGTCGGCAGCCGCTTGGGTTGCTTTGGCTTCGTGAATCGCAGCGCATAATAGAACAGGACGATCGCCAGTGCTGCAAACAGTCCAATCAAGAGGAACAGCAGCAAATTTGCCAGCAGTGGCGATGTCCACGCAATGCTGTAGTAGAGCTGTGACAAGGAACCGATTAGCCAAATCGTTAGCCCCAACACCAGGATGATGCCAACCAGGACTAACAAAAGACTTGACCGAGACATGAGCGGCTCTAGAAATAAAGGGTTCTTCTTTTGATCTTACCGAACCGATAGAAAGCAGCTTCTTTAGCTCATTTAGAGGAGCTCATTTAGAGGAGTTGCCGTCTGCTGCCGGATGCGATCGAAGAAGCGTTACCATCTAGCCTCTCGGATAGCCACCGCCATTCCGACGACCACCACCACCACCGCCACCGCCCTCTTCACGGGGTTTGGCTTTGTTGACTCGAATTTCGCGACCGAGCCATTCTGCGCCGTCAAGTTCGTCGATCGCCTTTTGCTCTTGAGCATCGTCTTCCATTTCGACGAATGCAAAGCCCCGCTTCCTTCCGGTTTCCCGATCGGTTGGTAAGCTGACTCGACTCACTTTTCCATACTCAGCGAAAACTTCCCGTAGATCCTCTTCAGTTGCCTGAAAAGACAGGTTGCCAACGTAAATAGTCACAATTCTCTCCAAACCATTCGAGACGAGTGGCAGTTCAAGGAAACGCAGGGTAGACGAGAAGATGATTCCCATTAAACTGCAATCCAGTACTGCTTTGCAAGCAATAATAGCGGATCTATTGAGTTAGCGCAGCAAAATAGAAAACATCTTTTTTAAAATTCAAAAGACACTGATATTTTGCAATAGTATCGATGGAAAATTCTTAGGGTTTTTTATCGGGCAATCTGTCCCATGAAGTTTCCCCAAAGCTGGGCTGCATCGCCGCTTGTGCCGTTCGTTGGGGTGTTGTCATCGTTACCAAACCAAACTCCTGTCACCAGTGATTGGCTAGGAATGTAGCCAACAAACCAGAGGTCAACATTGTCATTGGTTGTTCCTGTTTTGCCTGCTTCACCTAAACCGAGAGAGGCAGCTCGTCCGGTGCCCGACTGCACAACCCCTTGCAGCAAGGAAGTCATGGTATTTGCAACTTCAGGTGAGAGAACGGTGACATTTGCCTCTGCGTCTTTGCTGTAGTCGTAAATCACACGGCACGTTCTTGCATCGTTCACATTCTGGCAATCGCTGCTGTCAAAAATGCGGCGGATTAAGTGAGGACGATGGCTTACTCCCTGATTTGCCAGTACGCCAAAGGCACCCGTGAGCTGGAGCAGATTCACTTCGCTTTGTCCCAGAATCAATCCGGGGGTAGCCTGCAGATCAGCCGTGATGCCCATTCGCTTTGCGGTTTGAATGACGCGATCGAGTCCCACGTCTTGCGCCACCCGCAGTGCGACCGGATTCTCGGATTGAGCCACTGCCCCAAACATATCCAGACTGCCGCTGCCCGATCGACAGCCCTCAAACGACTGTCCCTCCCAGGTCAACGGGGCACAGGAAAACGAGGTATAGGGCGAGGTTCCCTGCTCCAGTGCGGCAACATAGGCAAAGATTTTGAATGTCGATCCGGGCTGGCGATATGCCTGGGTTGCCCGATTAAACTGGCTCTGCTGGTAGTCCGCACCACCGACCATTGACAGTACTTCGCCCGACTGGGAATCTAGCGTCACCATTGCCCCTTCCGAGAAACCTACCGAGGTGCCCGTGTCCGTTACGGCAGTTCTCAGTGAGGATTCTGCGACCTGCTGAATTCGCTGATCGAGGGTGCTTTCGACGACAAAATTTCCTTCCTGGGCGAGCTGCTCTCCTAGCAGGCGTTCGAGTTCCGCAAACACCTCACCGTAGAAATAAGGGGCGATCGTGCTTTGCAGCTGCTTAACGGCTGCGGGATTAATTTCGATGCGCGATCGACGGGCACGTTGGGCGTCTTCCTGGCTGACTTTGCCCTGGGCTGCCATGCGGTTGAGAACGCGATCACGAAACTGCACTGCCGTCTCGTAGTCCCGCACCGGATTAAAGCGGTTCGGCGCAGGCAAAATTCCGACCAGCGTTGCGGCTTCTGACAGCGAAAGGTCTTTAGCAGATTTGCCGAAGTAAAACTGTGCCGCGTCCTCAAAGCCGTAGTTCCCGTTCCCCAGATAAACCCGATTCAGATAGGTCAGCATCAGGTCGTCTTTGCTGTAAAAAGTCTCTAGCTTCAAGGCAGCAACCGCTTCACGCAGTTTGCGTCCGGCAGAGTCTTCGGTTCCTACATAGTCACGGAAAATGCTGCGGGCAAGCTGCTGGGTGACGGTACTGCCACCTTCCAGGATTTGGCCGTCCCGAACGTTGATGACGGCCGCCCGCAAAATACCGAGCGGATCAACGCCTAAATGCCAGTAGTAGCGAGTATCTTCTGAGGCAATCACCGCTTCCGCCAGATAGGGCGAAAAATCGCTGAGCTGCTTCATCTCGACGTGCGGACGAGTTTCTACGGTGCTGAGCGGCGTTTTTCCGTCTCGCGTATAAACGACGACCGGACCTTGAACTGAGGCAGGCAGCGGACGCACCGAGAACTTTTGCCACTCTAACCCGACCCAGCAAGCCGTGAGCGCAGTCACCCCTGTTGCGCCATATAGCCCGTAGCGAAAGGCTCTGACATACCAAGGTGGGGGATCGTGATACTGAACGCGGACGGCTGCCGCCAGTTCTGGGGGCCCTAGAGTCAAAATATCCCCATGCCGCAGGGGAAACTTGGTGACTCGCCGCTTGCCGCGATAGATTCCGTTGGTCGAATTTTCGTCGCGCAGCACAAAGGGCGCATTCGGCTTGCGCTTATCCCGCGTCAGCGACAGATGAACCTGACTCACAACCGGATTTCGCACCACGATATCGCAGGACTTGGAGCTGCGTCCTAGCAGGTAGCGTTCGCCCAGCAAGGGATAGGTTTCAGCCTGGGTTGCGTCGGCATCCTGCACCAGAAGTTCGGGGACTCTGGCATTAGGCTTAAGCCGAAGCTTGGTAAAATCGACCCGCGCCTGCACCGTTCGCACCGCCTGAGTCAGTGCCCCCAAGAGGGTTTTCGGCGGGTTGGGTGAAGGATTGGGCGGCTGAGGATTTGGGGCTGGGTTGGGTGTCTGGGGAGGAGTCATGCCAGAATTATGCCGCAATCAGGCAACGCGTATCATCAAACATCTTATTGAGATACAAGTTGGGGCATGGGGGTTTCCAGAAAGGTTGGGGCTTTTTGATCGTTTTTTGTGTGGGGAGTTAGGTGGATGAGTAGATGGGTGAATGGGTGAGGGGATTGGGATTCCGCTTGGGGAGTTTTGGAGATAATTACAATGAAGAGAGCGGCGGATTTGTGTTCGTCGTGGCAGTTCACCTCAGAAAAGCGGCAGGCGATCGTCTTATGACTCCTTCTTCCCACCCCCTTTCCCAGTCCCTAGCTTATCCGCAAAGCCCTGCGGTTGACCAAGTGGATGACTATCATGGCGTTGTGGTGGCTGATCCTTATCGTTGGCTGGAAGACCCCAACAGTGAACAAACCCAAGCCTGGGTTGAGGCGCAAAATCAGGTTTCGTTTGGGTTTTTGAAGGAGATTCCGAGCCGCGATCGAATTCAGCAGCGGTTGACGGCACTCTGGGACTACGAGAAGTACGGCATTCCGTTTAAAGAGGAATCGCGCTATTTCTACTTTAAGAATGATGGGCTGCAAAATCAGAGCGTGCTGTACACCTTGCCGAATCTAGATGCAGAGGCGCGGGTTTTGCTTGATCCCAACAAGCTTTCGGAAGATGGAACGGTCGCGCTGTCGGGGCTGGCGATCAGCAAGAATGCGAAACGGATGGCGTATGGCTTGTCCACCGCAGGGTCGGACTGGCAGGAGTGGAAGGTGCGCGATGTCGAGACGGGCGAGGATCTGCCGGATCATTTGAAGTGGATCAAGTTTTCGGGGGCAAGCTGGACGCCAGATCATCAGGGCTTCTTTTACTCTCGCTACAATGAGCCGAACGAAGCGACCAAGCTGGAGGACGTGAACTATTTCCAGAAGCTTTACTATCACCGACTCGGTACATCGCAGTCTGAGGATGTGTTGATCTATGAGCGTCCCGACCAGAAGGAGTGGGGCTTTGGTGGTGGCGTGACCGAGGACGGACGGTATTTGATTATTTCGGTGTGGCTGGGCACAGATTCGCGCAATCTGGTGTTTTACAAAGACTTGAGCCAGGAAAATGCTCCGGTGGTCGAGCTGATTAATACCTTTGAAGCCAGCTACAGCGTGATTGATAATGAGGGCACGACTTTCTGGATACAGACCGATCTGGACGCGCCGCGCGGTCGGGTGATTGCGATCGACCTGACCAGTCCCGACAAATCAAACTGGAAGGAAATTATCCCGCAGGCAGCGGAAACGCTGGAAGGTGTGGGGATACTGAACAACCAGTTTGTAGCGTCTTATCTGAAAGATGCCCGGACGCAGGTAAAGATTTTTGACCTGGACGGTCGCTTTGTGCGCGAGGTGGAACTGCCTGGACTGGGTTCAGCCGGGGGATTTGGGGGAGAGCGACACGATACGGAAACCTTCTACAGCTTTACGAGTTTCACCACGCCGCCCACAATTTATCGCTATGACATGATCACCGGGGAAAGTACGCTGTTCCGTCAGCCGCAGGTCGATTTCAACCCGGATGATTACGAGACGCGCCAGGTGTTTTACACCAGCAGAGACGGGACGCAGATCCCAATGTTTATTACCCACAAGAAGGGACTGGCGCTGGATAGCAACAATCCGACCTACCTTTATGCCTACGGCGGGTTTAATATTTCGCTCACGCCTTCTTTTTCACCTGCCAATCTGGTCTGGATGGAGTTGGGCGGCGTGTATGCAATGGCAAACCTGCGGGGCGGCGGCGAATATGGCGAAGACTGGCATCAGGCGGGCATGAAGCTGAACAAGCAAAATGTGTTTGATGATTTCATCGCGGCGGCAGAGTGGCTGATCGAGAACAAATACACCCAGCCCCAGAAACTGGCGATCGGCGGTGGTAGCAATGGCGGTTTGCTAGTGGGAGCCTGCATGACTCAGCGACCGGATTTGTTTGGGGCGGCTCTACCTGCGGTGGGCGTGATGGATATGCTGCGGTTCCACAAGTTCACGATCGGCTGGGCATGGTGTGCTGAGTACGGTTCGCCGGAGAATCCTGAGGAGTTTCAGACCCTCTACGCCTATTCGCCGCTGCACAATCTCAAACTGGGAACGGCTTATCCGGCAACAATGATTACTACGGCAGACCATGACGATCGCGTGGTTCCGGCACACAGCTTCAAATTTGCGGCAGCTTTGCAGGCAGCCCATCAGGGCGAGAACCCGGTGCTGATTCGGATCGAAACGAAGGCAGGACACGGAGCCGGAAAGCCAACTGCCAAAATTATTGAGGAAGTTGCCGATCGCTGGGCGTTTTTGCTGCGGACGTTGAGAGTGGAGGAGAAAACGCAGTCGTAGAAGGGATTTTGGGCGTGGGAAGATCCTGCATTGCTCCCTAAATCCCCCAATTTTGGGGACTTTGACAGTTAGCATTATTAGCTCGGTTCCATCAGGGTTGGCTGCGATGTGGACACATCTCTAAGGGGAAAATCTTTCTTATTCGCCCTCTAACCTTTACCACTGCTTAAAAGCCTTCCCTCAGTTCAAAGTCCCCCAGAATTCGGGGATTTAGGGGGCTGCAACACATCGAACACTGCTTAGAGAACTTGAATCTACATCAGAGTTGATTCGGGAGAGCTTTAACTCTGATGTGGGAAAAACAGCTCTCGTCTTGAGTAGGAACATTTCGTCTAACACATCGTCTTTTGCCGTCACACTGCGAATCAAATTCACTGCAATAAATCGAATTCATCTGGATCGAAACAAAAAGAAATCGATCGCAATGAACCACCGATCGCAGAATAAACTCCTAAAATAGGTCGATAGAATGACTGAAAACATCTAAATTTCTATCGCTGGTTCTATTGCGAATGACCACTGCAACTGCCCCGAATTCTTCACAGGAATCATTACGTCGGCTAAGTCGCTTCGACTGGAAACTCTGGAATCGCTTTGTGGCGATCGCCCAGCCTTACTGGTATCCCGCTACACCAGGCAGCGGCAAGGTTTTCTTTGGGCTGCTGGTACTGCTGATCGTGTTTTTGTTTGCGTTTTTATTTGTGCTGATTAGCGGCGTGACAATGCTTTGTCAGCAGCTTTTTCCGCAGTTTATGGAACAAACGGCAGGCGGATTCGTCGGCCTTGTGCGAGCGGTTTGGACTTCGCCTGGGGTCGCGATCGTCCTCACTGCGCTGCTGATTCCGGCGATCGGGTTTTTCCTAGCAAGACGTAATGTATTACCCCGCTGGAGGCAGTGGCTTTTGCTGTCGTCACTGCTGCTGCTCTCGCTGGCGGTAAGCGGCTTAAACGTGACGATTAGCTATGTTAGCAACTTCTTTATGACTGCGTTGGCAGACAAAGACCAGCCGACTTTCTGGCTGTTTTTGTTTGTGTATGCGGGTGTATTTGTCGTCGGTACGCCGATCGTAGTGATCTACAGTTATTTGCAGGACGTGCTGGGGCTTTACTGGCGAGAATGGATGACCGGAAAGTTTCTCAACGAATACTTCAGCAATCGCGCCTACTACGAAATTAATAACGACGAAAATATTGATAACCCTGACCAACGAATTTCTGAAGATATTCGCGGCTTTACGAATACAAGCTTGTATTATTTGCTGCTGATTTTGGGTGCAGTTCTTGATCTCATTTCCTTTACCGGAATTCTCTGGTCAATCTCCAGAACTCTGTCGGTGTTTTTGATTGGCTATGCCATTTTTGGGACGATCGTCGTTGCCATTTTTGGTAAACGGCTGATTACGCTCAACTTCCTGCAATTAAAACGCGAAGCAGATTTTCGCTATGGGTTGATTCACGTTCGGGACAACGCTGAATCAATTGCCTTTTATCGGGGAGAAAATCAGGAAATTGGGCAATTAGGACAGCGATTTAATCGGGTTCTGCAAAACTTCAACTTCCTGATTCGCTGGCAGCGAAACCTTTCTTTCTTCACTAAAGGGTATGAGTATGCGATCGTGATTTTGCCCTCGTTGATTATGGCCCCGCTGTTTTTTGCTGGACAGATTCAGTTTGGTGATATTACTCAGGCAAACTTTGCCTTTAGCCAGGTACTTGCTGCTTTTGCAGTCTTTGTGCTTTATGGGCAGGTTGAGCGAATCAGTGCCTTCGCTGCCGGAATCAACCGTTTGGAAACCTTTACCGAAGCCCTGCAAGAACAGGACAAGATTTATCCCGAAGGACAAACCAAGATCGATCTGGTTGAAGAACCGCAAATTTCTCTCAATCGCGTGACGCTGCAAACGCCCAAAGGTCAACGGACACTAACCAGTGATTTGTCGATGACGCTGCAACCCGGACAGGGCTTGGTGATTGTCGGTCAGAGCGGGGTGGGCAAAAGCTCGATGCTGCGGGCGATCGCCGGATTGTGGAACACGGGAACCGGGCGCATCGGTCGTCCGAATCTGAAGGAAATGCTGTTTTTGCCGCAGCGCCCCTACATGGTGCTGGGAACCTTGCGCGATCAGTTGCTTTATCCCAATCTGGAAAACAACGCAGTCAACGACGAAGATGTGTATCGTGTGCTGAAGCAAGTTAACTTAGCAGACTTGCCGGAGCGCGTCGGTGGCTTTGATGTAATTCTCGACTGGTCGGATGTGCTGTCTTTGGGCGAACAGCAGCGGCTTGCCTTTGCCCGTTTGCTGCTGACCAAACCGCGCTACGCCATTCTAGACGAAGCCACCAGTGCGCTCGATCTGGCGAATGAACAGCGGCTCTACCAAACGCTCCGTGATACCCAAACCACCTTCATCAGCGTCGGACACCGCACCAGCTTGCTGAAGTATCACGACTACGTACTGAAGCTGGAGCCGGATACAAGCTGGCAGTTGGTTCCGACAGAGGAGTACAAGGTAGATTTGGAGGCGTTTGCTTAGAAACTGAAATTTAATAGTTTGGTTTTTGTGGGGTGAGCATCTTCCTCCGCTTGGGAAATTCTGCTTGGGAAATAGAGATGTTGCACTGAACGGACGGGGACATCCACCTCACAAGAATGCTTAAGAAATCGATCGACGCATGAATTTCCCTCATGGCGCGACGCGGAAGAAGACGATCGGGTGCGATCGACGGGCTGCTTGGTCTAAGGATTGAGCAGCGTTTCTGTTAGAGTTTGGGCTTCAGGGTCAAAGGTGTAGTGTACTTTGGGTGTATGGTACTTTGACTAATCGATCGCCTGTTTCGGTGGTTTCTCCGATCTGACAATCCGCGCAGTATCCTGTTTTGGGCTTTGCGCTGAGGAAGGACAGTGGCGATCGAGGGTTTGCGTTTATTTTGCCTTTGCTTCCAGCGTCTCCAAGCGGCTCTTGAGTTCCTGATTATCTTTCTTGAGCTGATCCAGTTCCTCCTGGAGTTTCTGGACTGCCTGATCTTGCTTCACGGCTTTTTGGACGCGCTCGATCGCCTCTTCTGCCAGACGGCGGACTCTGCCATCAGGGGTTTGGTCTGCCAGTGCGCTGAGGATGCCGATTGCCTTTACGGTTTCCATTTGTCCTAATGCAATGCTGGTGGAAACCTGCGTCAGGAAGAACGATTCGCGGGAAAGTTCGTCCAGACGATTGAGAATGCGCTCCAGGTTGACGTTATTTTGTCCAGTGGAGATTGCGCCGAGTGCCCGGATTGCCGCCAGACGGAGTGCCTGGGGTATGCCTGCTGCGGTGTATTCCAGAATCAGATCGAGGGCAGCTTCTGAAGTTTTGAGTTTGCTCAGTCCAAGGATTACGCCGCTGCGTACCGTTTCGTTCCAGCCTGCCCGCTCCTGTAAAACCGATCGATAGAGCTTCAGCACCTTTTCTTCTTTCGATTTACCCTCCAGTTTTCCGGCGGCGACAGTTCCCAAAGCAGACAATGCAGCCGCCTCGACGTAATAGCTGGGATCGCCTGCTTCTGCCAGTTTCTTCAGTGCTCGGTAGCTGCCGATCGTCTTCATTTGCGCCAGCGCGTTTACCACCGATCGCCGGACTCTTGCTTCTGGGTCTTCCAGTCCTTTGACCAGTTCCTCAAATGCCTGATCGAGCTTGACCGATGCAAGCTGATCGGCGGCTTCCGCCCGGACTCCCCAGAAAGAATCAGACTGCATCGCTTGAGCCAGCGCTTTTACCGCTTCCAGACCGCCTTTTTTCGCCAGAGCCTCTGCCGCATAGATGCGAGAAACCGGATCGGGATCGTGCTGCAACTGCGCCTTGAGTTCGGCGATCGGATATTCCAGCGTCACCGTTTTCAGCAGATGGTTGCCTAGATCGAAGCTGACAAACTGCGGCTTTTCTGCCAGGGGAAAATAGAAGGTTTGCTCGCGCTCATGAATGCGAACCGTAAAGGGTTTGATGGATGCCGATTTCTCAGGGCTGGATTCATCGATGTAGCCAAAGCCGATCGTCACGCGCAGGTCAAACAAGCCGCTGTCGAGTCCGTTGCCTTCCTGTGCCTGGGTTTGCGTGACGGTGAGCTTAGCAAGATTGCTGTCGCCGTCCCACCCATAGGCGATCTTGTAATCAGGATGTCCGCCCCGGAAGACGTATTGATCAAAGAGGGGCTGCAAGTTGCGTCCGGTGGCTTGGTCGATCGCCCGCAGCAGATCGATCGTTTCCACGGTGCGATGAGCGTTGTCATTCACAAACGTATGAATCGCCCGGAAGAATAGTTCGTCGCCCAGCTCTGCCCGAATCATGTGATAGACGCAGGCTCCTTTTTCGTAGAGATGCCGATCGTAGAGTTCGATCGCTTCCCGGTAAATATGGGTGACGATCGGACGGCGATAGCGGGTGGCATCTTCGCTGAAATAGCTGCGGGCGGTTTCCAGACGGTAATAGGCGGCTTCGTCTGCGCCGTATTCGTGAGTCGTCCACAGCACCTCGGAGTAGGTTGCCATGCCTTCTTTGATCCAGGCGTGCGACCAGTGCTTGATCACGACTAAATCGCCAAACCACTGATGCGCCAGTTCGTGTGCCACCAGCGATTCAGAACTGCGGTTATCGAGGGCAGCCCGTTCATCCAGAAGGCAGCGATCGGTCAGGAGTGTCGTGGAGGTATTTTCCATGCCGCCGAAGATGAAGTCTTCCACGCAGACCTGAGCATATTTGGGAAACGGATAGTCATAGCCAAAGGTCTCGCTAAAGAACTGAATCATCTGCGGCGTTTTGCCCATCGTGCGACGGGCATCGGCTTCGCGTCCCTTTTCCACATAGTAGGTAACGGGCTTGCCGTTCCACTCGTCCTGAAGTTCGGCAAAGTCGCCAACTGCCAGCGTCATCAGATAGCTGGGATGCACCTGCTTTTGATACCAGTGATAAATTTTGTCGTCGCCAGCGGTCTGCGTGTCGATCAGTTCGCCGTTAGACAGGGCAAGATACTGGCGCGGCACTCGCACCCGAATTTCAGAAGTTGCCAACTGTCCCGGATAGTCGAAGCAGGGAAACCAGAAGCGCGAGTCTTCATCTTCGCCCTGTGTCCAGACCTCGACGGATTTCTGGGGATAGTCGGTGGTTGGTGCAATAAAGTACAGTCCGCGCTGGGGCTTCTCAACCCGATAGGCAATCACCAGCATAATCGGTTGACCCGCTTCGGTGGGTTGCTTGAGCCGAACCTGAAGCCGTTCACCGTCATAGTCAAACGGCTGCTCTACGTCCTCGACCTGCACCGAATCAATCTGCAAATTGACTGCATCTAGCGTGAGCCGATCGACCCCGTCGCGCACCGGACAAATCCGAATGCTGCACGTTCCGCTGTAGCTTTGTTCTGGGATATTCAGCACCAGATCCAGCGCAATATGCTCGACCTGACCGGGACGATCGGGGTTGTAGTGAGGCTTCGCACCCGGCAGAACAAACGATTTGCGTCCGTTATTGGTATCAAAGGCGACCGATTCAATTGCAGAGTGAGACATTATTGCAGATTAATCAGAGAAGATTGGTACATTCACCTGATTGATCCTATAACTGTTCGATTCGATCGCGGATCGAATTATGAAAATTTTTAGAGTGCAAAAGCAAATATTCATCAGGCATATCTTAGTGAACGATCGTCACAAGGAGTCAAATTCATCTCTGGAAACTGGGTTTGCAAACTACAGCGAATTCGGCTCAAATCCGTTTGTCGAAGACTTGCCCCTTGCAAATTCGCACCCGATAAATTCGCATCCTGCAAAACGGCACGATCGAGCTTTGCTGCCCAAAGAGAAGCATTCGTGAGGTTCACACTGCTCAAATTTGCACCGTATAGCTTCGCGCCGTTCAGGTTTGCCCGGTTCAAATTGGCATGGTGCAGCGTTGCCTCCATCAGGTCGCACTGGTTCAGATTGGCAGATTCTAGATTTGCGTGATCCAGTGCTGCGCCGTTTAGCGATGCTGCATGAAGATTTGCCCCGCTCAGGTTTGCCCAACGCAGACACACATCGTCGAGATTTGCCACCGTTAAATTTGCACCGCTTAAATTCGTGCCGTTCAGCTTGGAATTGCTCAGGTCTACGCCATCTAAATCAACTCCGTGCAAATCAACCCCGTTAAGATATGCCTGGCTCAGTCGCACGTTGTCGAGCTTGGCATTGGTGAGAATTGCGCCGCTCAGCCTTGCCCCGCTCAAGTTTGCCCACTGCAAATTGGCCTCGGTCAGATTTGCCGATCGCAAATTAATCCCACTCAAGTTTGCGCCACAAAAGTTAACCCCGCTCAGGTTTGCCTGCCGCAGATTCACACCCTTCAAAATTGCGCCGCTAAATCGGGCTCGGGTGAGATTTGCTTTCGCTAGATTTGCGCCACTCAAGTTTGCCTTAGTGAAATCTGCGCCGACTAAATTTGCACTGGTTAAGCGGGCATACTGCACCGTTGCGCCATACAAATACGCTCCACTCAGATTGACCTGAGTCAGATTCGCGCGATCGAACTGGGTCGAAGACAGGACTGCCTGGGTCAGGTTTGCTCCGCTCAGATCCATTCCGCCTAGATTCGCCCCGGCTAAATTAATGCCCGCAAAGTTACGCTCTCCGGCAGCGTATTGGGCAGCAAATTCTAAAAC
>NZ_JACJOR010000515.1:0-46781 GCF_014695615.1 Leptolyngbya sp. FACHB-711 | reverse complement strand
AGTCGGCATCATGGCATTGCTGCTCATTTTTATCCTGCCGTTTGCGCTGGTCGTTTATCAGCTTGTAGGCGAAATTGGCGATCGGCTAGAGTTTGCCAACGCTGAGCGACAAGGCGTTTTATACCTTCCTCGGCTGGAGCAGCTCTTGCACGATGTCTCAGAGGCGCAGTGGCTTCTGCACCAGTCTGAGTTCAGCGAAGAACTCCAAGCACAAGCGCAAAAGATCGATCGCGATCTGGCAACCCTGGCAGCAGTGAATCAGCAGGTTAGACAACGCCTCCAAACGGCAGCCGGAGTTAAGCAAGCGCAAGAAACCTGGGCAGTCCTCCAGCAGGTCGAAACTCACTTGCGTTCGCAGCCCTCCTCCAAAACAGCGTCAATTGAAGCAGGCTCGATCGCTGTCGTAGATGAAATTTACAGTGAGCTTATTCAACAGATTCGGCTGCTCATGCTTCAAGTGGGCGATCTCTCGAATCTCATTCTTGACCCAGATTTGAGCAGCTATTATCTAATGAATTTGGTGCTGCTCAAACTACCAGAAGCACAGGAACTGCTGGCACAAGCTCGCCTTCAGGAAGCTGAATGGATGCATCCGTTTGTCTCTCGATCGGAGGTACGCGAAAAACTCCTTTCCCTGATCGGGCAGATTCAGATTAACCAGCAGGAAATCGATCGCAGCTTTGCCACTGTGCTTCAGGAGAATCACCAGCCACAGCTTCAAACGGCTCTCACTGCCCTGGTTGAACAATTACAAAGTACAACCCGCCGGTTGCTAAAGCAGCTTCAGACAGCGACCCAGCAGCCAGCGATTCAGCCTGAAACCCTTTCCTTTACGTCTGCCCAACTCAATCTTGCAGCAGAGGCTCTTGAAACCAGCTCTACCCTGTGGCAGCAAGCCGCACAGCAGCTCGATCGCCTGCTCCAAGTTCGAATGCAAAAAGCACAGCAAAAAATTATGGTGGTTGAAGCATTTGCAATCGTCGTCATCATGACGGTGTTTGCGCTATTTTTCCTTACAGATCGCAATCTTGCTAGACAGCGCCGATCGGAGCGACACATCAGTGCCCAATACGCCGTAACAGGAGTGCTGGCGACTTCTCCTTCGCTAGAAGAAGCAGCCCCCCAAATCCTCAAGGCAGTCTGCGAGAGCCTGAACTGGGAGATGGGCGAACTCTGGGAGGTAAACCAGTCCGACAATGCTTTGGCATGGATTGCAGGGTGGCATCGTGAAGATCTAGACGCAGCAGAATTTGAAGCCCGATCGAAGGAAATAACCCTGCCAATCGGAGTTGGATTGGCCGGTCATGTTTGGCAGCAAAACAAGCCACTCTGGATTCCTGACTTCAAGCAAGATCCAAATTTTGTGCGAAAGCCGATCGTTCCAGCGGGGGTTCATGCGGTCTGTGGCTTTCCGGTCGTTGCCAATCAGCAGGTCTTAGGAGTCGTGACGTTTTATAGCCATCGAGTGGCCCCGATCGATAGCGGCTTGCTCGATCTGATGAATGCGATCGGTGCACAAATCGGACAGTTTATGGAGCGGCAGCACACCGAATCCGCCCTGCGGCAAAGCGAAGAAGTGCAGCGGCTCGCTCTGGGGGCAGCCCGAATGGGAGCATGGACCTGGAATATCCAGACAGGTCAGGAACATTGGTCTGAGGAGATTGAACAGCTATTCGGCATGAAGCCAGGCTCCTTTAAAGGGGATTACGACACATTTATTAGTTTGGTGCATCCGCAGGATCGCGAACGGCTACAGAAAGCGCAGGCGAAGGCACTCGCAGGCAATCAGGACTACGCAGCAGAATTTCGCATTCTCTGTGAGGGCGGGAATGTGCGATGGATTGCTAGCTGGGGCAGAGTGTCTCGCGATGAGACAGGTCAGCCGCTGCAAATGGCAGGCGTTTCGATGGACGTTACCGATCGTAAAAAATCAGAAATCTCGCTGGCAGCCAGCGAACGACTGCTGCGGCAGGCAGAAGAAAAATATCGCAGTATTTTTGAGAATGCGGTAACGGGAATCTTTCAAACCACTCCAGAAGGGCAGTATCTCAGCGCGAATCCAGCTCTGGCACAGATTTACGGCGATGATTCAGCCGAAGCGTTAATCGATCGCATTCATGACATCGCGCAGCAGGTTTATGTGGACCCCAATCGACGCGAGGAATTTGTGTATCTGATCGAAAAAACAGGGGCAGTTTCAGATTTTGAGTCGCAGGTGTATTGCAAAGACGGGCAGGTAATTTGGATTAGCGAGAATGTGATCAGCGTCCGAAATGACTCTGGCAGGCTGCTTTACTACGAAGGCACAGTCGAAGATATCACCGAGCGCAAACGATCGCAGGAAGCGTTGCAGCAGCAGCTTTTAGCGATCGAGGCGGCAAGCGTCGGAATCGCAATGCTCGACGCACGGGGACAATACGTTTATGTGAATACTGCCCACGCCCGCATTTATGGCTACCCCAGTTCTGCAAATCTGATCGGCAAAGTCTGGAAGGTTTTATATTCACCGACCGAGCTGGCACGTTTTGAGCAAACCATTATGCCGAAGTTCTTTCAGGAGGGCTACTGGCGAGGCGAGGCGATCGGTCAGCGTCAGGACGGCAGCCTGTTTCTGCAAGAGATATCGCTGACCGCGCTAGATAACGGTGGACTCATTTCCATTGTTCAAGATATCACCGAGCGCAAACAAAGCGAAGCAGCTCTACGAGAGCGGGAAGAACGGTTTCGGACCCTGCTCAATAACATCTCTGGAGCGGTGTATCGCTGCGCCTACGATGAGCATTGGACAATGGAATTTATCAGCGATGCGGTAGAGCAGATCACCGGATATCCGCCCGCTGCCTTTATCGACAACAAAACACTGGCTTATGCAGATGTCATTGCAGACGAAGACAAACTTGCTGTCCAACAAATGGTTGACCAAGCAATCGAGAAACGCCGCCCCTTTGCAGCAGAGTATCGCCTGTGTCATGCAGACGGCTCGATCCGCTGGGTCTACGAGAAAGGACAGGCAATTCTGAACGGCAATGGGCAGGTCGTTTGTCTCGACGGCGTGATTGTCGATATCACCGAGCGCAAACGCACCGAAGAACGCCTGCGGCTACTGCAATCGGTGGTTATTAACACAAATGACTCGGTGATCATTGCCGAAACGCGAACCCTCAATCCACCCCTTCTGGAAATTGTCTACGTCAATCAGGCATTTACCCGAATCACAGGCTACACTCCCGAAGAAGTGATCGGTCGATCGCCCATGATGCTGATTGGAGAACAAACCGATTGCGCCGTTGTCGACCGATTACAGCAGGCATTGATTCAGCAAGAAGTAATTCAAACCGAACTGCTGGCTTATCGCCAAGACGGCTCAGAGTTTTGGCTAGAACTCGAGATGGTTCCGATCGCCAACGAACACGGCGCGACCACTCACTGGATCTCAGTGCAGCGCGATACTAGCCAACGCAAACAGGCAGAAGATACGCTGCGAAGAAGCAAAGAAGACGCCGAAGAAGCTAGCCGCGCCAAGAGCCAGTTTCTCGCCAACATGAGCCACGAACTGCGAACCCCGCTCAATGCCATCATCGGCTACAGCGAAATGCTGCAAGAAGACGCCGAAGACCTGGGACACAGCGACATTGTGCCGGATCTCGAAAAGATTCGCGGAGCCGGAAAACACCTACTGGCACTGATTAATGACATTCTAGATATTTCCAAGATCGAAGCCGGAAAAATGGAGCTTTATCTGGAAACATTTGACATTGCCCAGCTCGTCGCCGAGGTCGAAAGCACAATTCAACCTTTGATCGAGAAAAACAAAAATCGGCTCGAAATTCATTGCCATCCCGATCTGGGAATAATGCACGCCGATCTCACCAAAGTGCGCCAGGCTTTATTTAATCTGCTTAGCAATGCCTGCAAGTTCACCGAACACGGCACGATTACCCTTACCGTCGATCGCCAGCAGGAAACTGCCCTGCGTCCACCCCAATTCACCTTCCAAGTCAGCGATACCGGAATTGGCATGACGCTAGAGCAGGTGCAAAAGGTGTTTCAGGCATTTACGCAGGCAGATGCCTCAACCACGCGTAAGTATGGCGGCACAGGTCTGGGACTGGCAATCACACGCCATTTCTGCCAGATGATGGGCGGCGAAATCACAGTTAGCAGCAAAATCGGCGAGGGATCAACGTTTACAATTTATTTGCCGATCGCAGTCACCAACCCTAAGGAACAGCATTCACGGCGCAGCAGCGGTTTTGCAGGTAATGGTTTTGCAAATAATGGTTTTGGAGCAACGGCTGACCCTGTACTCCATTCCCAGTCCACCTCAGCCCAGTCTGCTCTAAAGCCATTTGCTCCTGAAGCTCAGATTGGAACGATTCTTGTGATTGATGACGATCCAAGCGTTCGCGAACTGATGATCCATTACCTCAACCGCGATGGGCTGCAAGTCATGGTTGCTGCGTCTGGAAACGAAGGCTTAGAGCTTGCCCGCCAGAAGCGTCCCGATGTGATTACGCTGGATGTGCTGCTGCCTCAAATGAACGGCTGGGAAGTTCTCTCGATGCTCAAGGCGGATGCGGATCTGGCAGATATTCCCGTGATCATGATGAGCATTATTGACGATAAGCAGCAGGGCTTCACGCTGGGAGCCTCGGATTATCTCACCAAGCCGATCGACTACAAACGATTAACGCGTCTGCTCGAACACTATCGCCCCAAGTCTACCGAAGCAGAAAACGACCCGGAATTGCCAAACGCTCAAGCCGGACCCGCGATCGGACAAGTGCTGATTGCAGAAGACGACCGCACAACCCGCGAAATGTTTCGGCGGATGCTAGAAAAAGAAGGGTGGCAAGTGACAGAAGCCGCGAACGGTCGAATTGCCCTAGACTCCCTTGCACAGCAGACTCCTCATCTGATCTTGCTGGACTTGATGATGCCTGAAATCGACGGCTTTCAGTTTATCCATACCCTGCGCCAGCATCCCCAGTGGCGATCGTTACCCGTGATTGTTGTGACCGCAATGGATCTGACCCCACAGGATCGGCTATACCTGAGTAGTTCCGTCGAGCAAGTGCTACAAAAAGGATCTTACGATCGAGACGCTTTGCTGCACGAAGTGCGTGAGTTAACTCTGAGCTGGGTTCAGCGTCGGCAAGCGAGAGGATAAGCCATGAGTATGAAACCAGCCACTGTCAAAATTCTGGTCGTTGACGATAACGAGGTCACCCGGCTTTATATTGCCCGTCAACTGCAACAGCAGTACGATGTGACGCTGGTGACTCATGGGCGCGAGGCGTTAGAGCGGCTCCATACCGAATCTTTTGATCTGGTGCTGATGGATGTAGTGATGCCGGAGATGAACGGCTATCAAGTGCTGGAGCAAATTAAAGCCAATCCTGCCCTCCGGTCGATTCCGGTCATTATGATTTCTGCAAGCGATGACCACGATCGCGCCATTCGCTGTATCGAAAAAGGGGCAGAAGACTACCTGGCAAAACCGCTCAACGCCACGCTGCTCAACGTCAGAATTAATGCCTGTCTGGAGCGCAAATGGCTTCGCGATCAGGAGCAGGCATACCTGCATCAGCTTCAGCAAGAAAAGGCGCAGGTCGAAGCCGCCCATCGCGCAAAAAGTGCCTTTCTCGCCAATATGAGCCACGAACTGCGGACTCCCCTCAACGCCATCATTGGCTACAGCGAGATTTTGCAGGAAGACTTGCAGAGCGAAGGGGCGATCGACTACCTGCCCGACCTGGAAAGAATTCATACCTCAGGCAAACACCTACTGCGGTTGATCGACGATCTGCTAAATATCGCCAAGATCGAAGCAGGCAGAATGGATCTGTATCTCGAAAGCTTTGAGGTGAAAACGCTGATTAGCAAAGTCGTTCAGGAAGTGCAGCCCCTTATTGGAGCAAACGGAAATCGTCTGGTAGTCTTCTGCACCCCCGACCTGGGAACCCTGCACGCCGACCTCAGCAAAGTCCGTCAGATCCTCTGGAACCTGCTTACCAACGCCGCCAAATTTACCAGCAATGGCACGGTGACGCTCAAAGTCGAGTCCCGATCGATCTCCCCCAGCGCTCTGACCACCCCCGACTCCCTGATCTCCCCTGTTCCCCACATTCTGTTTGAAGTCACTGACACAGGCATCGGCATCGCCGAAGAACAACAGCCCTTCATCTTCCAGCCCTTCACCCAGGGCGACGAATCCAGCACCAGAGAATACGGCGGCACAGGCTTAGGATTGGCAATCGCCTATCGCTTTTGCACCATGATGGGCGGCTCAATCACTGTTTCCAGCACAATTTACAAAGGCACAACGTTTACCGTAATGCTGCCCGTCACCGTCGATCGCTCAGCTTCCCTTCATCCTGAAAAAGAACCGCTTCACTCTCCACCCCTCATCCCCCCATCCCCCCATCTCCTTCCCCCATCCCCCCATCTCCTTCCCCCATCCCTCACTCCTTCCCCCATCCCTCACTCCACTCCCCGCCAACCCACCTTCACCGACCTGATCTTGGTAATCGACAACGATCGCAGCGTTCGCGATGTTATGGTGCAGCAGCTTAACCAAAACGGCTTCCGGGTCGTTACAGCCTGGTCGGGCAGTGAAGGGCTAAGGCTAGCGCGAGAACTAATGCCGGGGCTGATCATGCTGGATATGGCAATGCCGCAGATGGATAGCTGGATCGTGCTGTCAATGCTCAAGTCCGATCCGCTACTGGCAAATATTCCCGTCGTCGTGCAGGGAACGCACGAAAGCTATTATCAGGAAAATCATCACCCCGAAAGCCATCACCCGGAAAATCATCAAGCAAGCTATTGTGCCCTGCCTGCCGGATTTGTGCTAGGCATCTGCGAAGTGTTGACCGATGCCAACTCCTTTAAGCGACTCACCGCACTGCTTCAGGCATACCCACGATCGACTCAGGAAATCCTGCTTATCCAAGAAGACCGAACCACCGAACAAATCCTCCACCGTTTGCTGACCAAAGCCGGATGGCAAGTGTTAACCGCAGACCTTTCGACTGCCCTGCGTCCCTGCGCCCAGCCGCCCGATGCGATTTTGATTGATTTGCTCACCTCGAAACCAGGTAGCTTTGAACTGCTTGCTAATTTGCGGCAGATCCGCGAGTGGAAATCTATTCCCACGATCGCCACGATCGCCAGCGATCTAACTCCGGCTCGCTATCAGTTCTTAAATACCAGCGTGGCTCAGCTGATGAAGCGAAGCGTTCTGCAAAATCCACTGCTTCAACAGGTACAGCCCTATATTCTTTCCCATTTGCAGCAGGAACCAATCCGATAGAAGGGACTGGGAGAAAATCGCTATACCAGGTGCCTGTTGGCTCTAGGCAAACTTCGGGCACTCTAGGGTAGGAAGTCAGTATGTGCATCCACTAGGTGATTAAATTTTTGAGTTTAATGAAATTGCAGTCGATCGTACTGTAGTTGGCTATGAGCAACTCATCATACGGATTTGCGTCAATCCCCCTACATGAGGTGCCATCTGGGAGAACAAGAGATGCCCAAGATTCTCTTAATCGAAGATAATGAAATGAACCGAGATATGCTCTCTCGGCGGCTAACTCGCAAAGGAATTCAGGTTGTGATTGCGACAGACGGAGAACAGGGCGTTGCCCTTGCACTTTCCGAGTCTCCCGATCTGATCCTGATGGATATGAGCCTTCCGGTGCTGGATGGCTGGTCTGCTACTCGCCAAATCAAAGCCACTCCTGCCACGCAAAAGATTCCCGTCATTGCGCTGACTGCTCACGCGATGGCAGGCGATCGCGACAAATGCCTGGAAGCAGGCTGCGACGATTATGACACCAAGCCAATCGAATTCACCCGTCTGATGGGTAAAATCCAAGCACTGCTGGTCAAAGAGGCAGCAATATGACAGACCAGGGGCGCGTACTGGTAGTAGATGATAATGAGATGAATCGAGATCTGCTATCTCGGCGGCTTCTGCGTCAGGGACATCTGATCGCCATGGCAGAAAACGGGCAGGAGGCTCTAGAACAGCTTCAATCGCAGCCGTTTGACCTTGTGCTGCTCGATATTATGATGCCCGTGATGAACGGCTATCAGCTTCTTGAAAGCCTGAAGGCAGACCCCGACCTGCGCCATATTCCGGTCATTATGATCTCTGCGCTAGATGATCTCGATAGCGTGGTGCGCTGTATTGAGCTGGGCGCAGAAGATTATTTGTTTAAGCCCTTTAACCCAACACTGCTCAAAGCTAGAATCGGAGCCAGCCTGGAGAAAAAGCGGCTGCGTGATCAGGAACAAGCCTATCTTCAGCGCATTCAGGACGAGCAAGAAAAATCAGAGCGGCTACTGCTCAACGTGCTGCCCAAACCAATCGCCGATCGTCTGAAACAGGGACAGCATACGATCGCCGATAATTTTAGCGAAGTGACGGTGTTATTTGCCGATATTGTCAGTTTTACGCAGTTGTCGGTCTCGCTGTCTCCCACCGCCCTGGTCGAACTACTGAATCAGATTTTTTCCACGTTTGATCAGCTCGTCGAACAGCACGGACTGGAAAAGATTAAAACGATCGGAGATGCCTATCTAGCGGTGGGTGGCTTACCAATGCCTCGTCCTGATCACGTTCAAGCCGTAGCAGATTTGGCTCTGGCAATGCAGGCGGCGATCGCGCAGTTCACCGTGCCAACTCCTGACGGAGGAACCAGAACCCTGATGATGCGAATCGGCATTCATACAGGAGCTGTGGGTGCAGGCGTGATTGGCACAACCAAATTTTCCTATGACCTGTGGGGCGATACCGTCAACACCGCCAGCCGCATGGAATCCCAGGGCGTTCCCGGCAAAATTCAGGTTACGGATACAACCTATCAGCTTTTGCAGCAGCAGTATGATTTTGAAGAACGTGGACTGGTTGATATCAAAGGCAAAGGGGAAATGAGAACTTATTTTCTCTACCAGAAGCGATCGAACTAAGCCCAGTTCTAGCTGCTCCCCGACTTCAGCCCTGCTACATTTGCAGCCCTGCTAGATTTGCTTCTGAGCAGGACGCGGAGGGTCGGGAAGGTCTGTACCGCGGTCAGTTAGCGTATCAATCAGATCGCCTGTCTCTGACAGAATCGTCTCAGCCAATAAATCCGCCTCATCAGAACTGAGCGATGATTCCAGACGGTGAATCAAAATTTTCTGAAGTCTGGGACCATCTGCCGCCTCAACAGTCATCTCGTAGGTTTCGTACTGAAGCTTTTCTCCGACAGCGGGAATCTTCTGCATTTGATAAATCAAAAATCCGCCCAGCGTTTGATAATCCTCTGATAGGGGTAAATTCAGATCCAGCAGTTCGTTAACCTCTTCTAGATCGGTTTGCGCCTGCACTCTGAAATTTTGGTCGTCTATTACTTCAATGTCGGGTTCTTCCAGATCTTCGCCTTCGTGGGTATCACCCATAATCTCGGCTGCTAGATCTTGCAGTGTCACCAGACCTGCCGTGCCCCCAAACTCATCTACAACGATCGCCATTGGCTGGCCCGATCGCTGCATGAGCTGCAACAATTCGCTGAGGTGAATATTTTCCGACACAAACTGTGCCGGACGCACCCATGCCTGCACCGGACTATCAAGCTTCAGCATTCCCTGGCTCAAAGGTTCTGCCAGTTCTTTGAAGTGCAAGATTCCGGTAATGTCGTCTAAGGATTCGCCCATGACCGGATAGCGCGAATGTCCAGAACTAGCGACTTCTTGCAAAAGATCCTGGAACGTTGCTTCACGCGGCAGTGCCACAATGCTGATCCGGGGAATCATCACTTCTCCGGCAGTCACGTCAGCAAAGGCAAACACATTGCTCAGCAATTCTCGCTCTTCCTCCTCCAATCCGGGGGATTCGGTCGAGGTGGCAATGATCAGCTCCAGTTCTTCGGGCGTGACCCGGTTGTACCAGCCCTGCCCCGTGTAGGGAACACCCAGCAACCGCAGCAGCCAGCGCGTAGACTGATTCAAAATCCAGATAAACGGATTAAAAAAGCGGGCGATCGCCTGACTTGGCGCACCCAAAAAGCGAGCCAACTGCTCTGGATACATTAACGCCACTGATTTTGGGCAAAGCTCACCTAGTACAATTTGCAGATAGGCAATCAGCAAAAAGGCGATCGGCAACGCCAGCGAATGAGCTAGCACGTTCCCCACCCCAGACGGCAGGGGCAGCCGCAGCAGCAACACCGACAGCAGCACCGCTACCGTGCTTTCGCCAATAAAGCCCAGTGCCAAACTGGATAAGGTAATGCCAATTTGAGTAGTAGACAGCAGGCGATCGATCCCACGCTGCAAGTCCTGCACTGTCTTTGCCTGCACATCTCCGGCAGACACAAGCTGGCTAATTCGCGATCGACGTACAGAGACGATCGAAAACTCAGCTGCCACAAAAAAGCCGTTAATCATAATCAACAGCAGCACTGCCAACACTCGCAGCAGCACATCGGAACCGCTCAAAACCGGGAGTGTATCGGCTGATGCGCTTAGGGCAGGAGAAACCATTGATTTGATCAACTTAAAAGCAGTCTAGAAACAGCAGTCTAGCAGGAGGAAAACGGTTTAGAGAATGTTTGAGGAGTTGCCAATCTCCGACAGCGTCCCCTAGATCCCCCAACATTGGGCGACTTTGAAGCGCAGAGAAGGCTCGGCTTCCCCCAGAATGAAGGGAGCGAGGGGGCGGTTCGGGACGCATTGATACATCTTCAAAGCACCCTCTCAAGAAGCCTATTTGCCTGACTCCATTTTGGCTTTCACCTGCTGCAAAATGTCCTCCTCTTTAAGGAAGGTTAGCCCTTCTCGGCGAACAGGCTTACCCTGGGCATCGGTCACATTGTTCACTGGACGGGCATCAGGTTGAGTGATTCCCTTGAGTGCCTCTCGCCCAGTACGATAACCCCAAGCGGCACTACCGACCCCTGCCCCCACCATCACGGTCAGCAAAAAAAGCGTTAATACAACGGTTGAATTCACGGATGCTGCTGATATTCGTCAAGCATCAGGATACAATAGAAGCCAAAAGATCGAGAAGTCAAAAGACTGAAATATTACCAGGGTTGGCCGAGCGGTTTAGGCAGCGAACTCATAATTCGCCTCAGGCGGGTTCAACTCCTGCACCCTGGACTCCATTAAACTTTAACTAAATTTAAACTAGACTTTCGTAGTTTTCGATCGACGGTTTTCTATCCTTCAGAAGGATCGCAAGCGGCTAAGATAAAGCAACGGATCGGCAGTCGCTCTGCCTGATAGGATGATGGGTAAGCCAAGATGATGGGTAAGCCAATTGGCACTCGATGCCTCTTCCTAACTTGGTCTAAAGTTCCCTGGAGTGACTGGGTCTAGAATTGATCAGTGAGATCCAACCACCGGATCTCTGGGCTACCCTTCGCAGTTGCACTACTTCCTGCCGAATGACTTCAGCACCGCATCAGAGCCATCTATTAATCATCGAAGACGACAAAGGACGGTGTGAATACACCCTGGATCAGCCAATCTATTCGATCGGTCGTGACCCTAAGTGCGATATTCGGCTGGTTTCTCAGTTCGTCTCCCGTCGTCACGCCACGCTTATTCAGCAGCCCAACGAAGACGGCAGCTACTATTACCGAATTGTAGACGGCAATCTCAGAGGGCAATACAGCGCAAACGGACTGCTGATCAATGGGCGCAAGCTGCAAGCACACAACCTCCAGCACGAAGATAGAGTCATTTTTGGACCGCGAGTGCAGGCAATCTATCACCTGCTAAAGCGCGATGCAATTACAACTGTGCCACCAGATGAATATGACATTACCCTGATCAGCCCTAATATGACGGGTGATCCAGAAGAAGATTCTGTTGGCTAAACATCGCCCTACATTTTCAGGTTTTGTCAATCTCTTTGTGCAATTTTTCCGGCCTATTGGAAGGAATCAGAGCTTGTCTTGCTGATCAGCGGCAAAAATGAGGTGCAGTAGCGTTTACGAGGCACGGCGTGCTTGCTATTACTTCCTCTAATCGTATGAAACTCGATTCTCTTCAACCTGATGCAGATTATTTTCTGCGCCTCATTTGGCAGCTTGAACGATCGGCAGCAGACTTTCACCAATTCCGCTAAAACGGGCGATCGTGCCCTTTCCGCTAAATCCGAATCGCCTTACCCGTCACCACAATCCCGCCGCTGGTCGGAATTTTTACTCCAAGCTGACTGGGGCGACCCATCGCTGCTCCCTGAAGAATCAGGAGTGTAGCTGGCACTGGGATGAGTTGAGCCGATCGCAGATACCCGCCGAGCGCAGCCGCCGCAGCCCCCGTTGCCGGATCTTCTACCACGCCCCCGACTGGAAAAGGATTGCGAGCATGGAAGACAGTATCGCTCTCACGCCACACAAGTTGTAGCGTCGTCAGACCCTCCCGCAGCATGAGTGCCTTGAGTGCCTCGAAATCGTAGTTCAGTTCTGCCAGACGCTGTGCCTCCGCAACCGCAAGCACTAAATGCCATGCCCCAGCGTAGGCTCTTGCAGGAGGAATCGATCGGTCGAGGTCGTCGGGTGCCCATTTCAGTGCAGCAAGAGCTTGGCTGACGAGCGCATCAGACGCAGGCGCAGAGCAAGGCTCAACAGAAGTCAGAGACGCTTCATAATGACCGTCGCGCTGGGACACTGTAACAGGTATTGTTCCAACCAAGGTTTCTAACCGATAGGTTCCATTGCCGTCGTTTTCGCCCAGTAGGACTCCAGTGGCGATCGTGGCGTGTCCACAAAACGAGACTTCGGCTTCAGGGCTATAGTAACGAACCGTTCGATCGGCTCCGGCGGCAGGCGCGACAAAGGCAGTTTCCGAGAAACCAACCTCAGCGGCGATCCGCTGCATGGTTTCAGGATCGGGAAGCGTATCTCCAACCCAAACACCCGCAGGATTGCCTCCATCAGGAGTCGTTGTAAAGGCGGACAGACGATAAAGGGTTCCTGAAGTCATGATTGAGTAGAAGACATGTTGTTCAAACTACCAGTGATTATAGTGAAAGGTAGAGTCTCCCGAAGAAGCTCTACCTCTGGCTAGTTTGATGAAAACACCTCAAACTAATACTTCTTTCAGCACGTCCAACGTCTGAACTCTTTCAAGCAGTGATAATACTGCTCGACCCTTTTCAAGCTGGCTGCAATAAAAACTTGTGATCGTTTCTAATCCTTTCTGGACACCAACAACCATTGCCTTGTCGATCGCTTGAACATCAGGCTCAAACTGTGCTCGATACTCTTTAGCTCGCACTTGCTCTGCTTCAGCAAAGGCTGGATGCATTGATGCTACAACCTCACCTAAAATTGCACTTTCGAACAATTCAAATGGTGGACAGGTTAAGCAAGGAGTTGGATCGATTGGTAGGGGGAGCGGCTCGATTAATTCAGGCGGCAAGAAGTCAAGGATGAACTCCGTCACCAAGCAGGGTGACAGTACGTGCTTCAAGATATCCTTGAATCTTTGCCCAACTTCAAACACCGACCCTTCAAACGCGAGTTCCTGCGAAGCTTGGTAAGTATAAAGGCTATTCCAAGCCGCATTGCGGAAGACTTGATAGCGCGAGCTGCGATTTGCAAGCCATAACCCAATGTTGCGATAGTAAGCTTTAATCTTGGCGTAGTTGCTTGAGGCGGTATCGGCAGCAAGCGATCGCAGGTTGATGTTGAGCTGGTGATGCCAGGTGGAATCAACAACCACGCGACCCACGCCTTCTTTAGACCCATCGTAAACTCCCACTAAGCCAAAATCGCGTGCAGGGGTTGGTCCTTTATCAAAGGTATAGGATGGCTCCGATAGGGTATGGGCACGGGCAATGATTTTTGGTCGTGTCTGAGTTGCACCTGTTTGCGGATACTCTGGGCCTGAGTACACTGTTCCATCTGCGGCAGAGAAGCTGAACGTGCCTGTCACAACGACCTGGTTGTCTTCAATGACTTGCCCTTCGTGCTGATGATCTGGGAAAACATTGATTGGTCCCAGGCTACCCGCACACAGGATTGGATGAGGTTCTTTTTGAATTGTGAAAGCACCAGTTCGTTTTGAGTACTCTGGAATCCATTCGATCGGCTGTGGCGTTGCATCGGCTTGATTCTCGCCTGGAATGTTGGTGTCTCCAGGATTGCGAGGTCGATTTGTATCGAAGCGATCGTAGCCTTCAAACGTGGGTGGATTGTCAGCTATCAACCACTTACGCATCGTCCGGACTCGCGGAATCCGGTGACACATACTCGCACCCAAATGGGCATGGTCACCTGTTGCGAAAACACCGCCCTGGCGTTCATTCATCCAGCGCGCCAATTCGGCTAACTCTGCATCTTGAGCATATAGCGGATGCGAGGTTACTTCGGTATCGATAAAAGCGCCATTACCGGGCTGCAGCCCAAAGCACCAAATTTGCTGAAATTGATCGATAACTAGATTGCCGTCTTGAGTGCTATTAAATCGAAAACCTGTGTAGTGAGGTTCCCCAACAGATGGATTGGGATTAAATGAGAAACTACCTGTTCGTGTTGCCTTCTTTACAGAGAAATAAACACTCGAAGAGAAGTTTTCTTCGAGTGCAGCAATCATCATGCTTAAGCCAAAATCCGCATCGCCGAAGGTGATCCCATCAGTCACGATGAGGATTGAGATGCGCTGCTTAAGCAGCGGCAAGTACTTTTCGAAATCGATGTAAACTGGCAATTGCTCGAAATCGCGTAGCTGGTTTAATTCAATCAATTCTCGGATCGATAGACGAGGTTTCGGCAAAGAATTACTATCCATAAAAACTTTGGATTAGAAATACTGTGCCCTCAATCTAAGTCACCCAATCGTGCCTCAGCAGGACCCTCAAGGGTAATCCCTTGTTACGAGACTTTTTGTAATTAACTTGCAACAAATGACAACCAAAAATCGACAACAAAAAACTGCTCCCGGCGAACCAGGAACAGTGATGAAACTCAATTAGATAGATCGATTCAGACGATCGCCTTAATTACTGAGCAGAAGCCAGCACCTTTTCACTAGCATTCGGATTTGCCTCCGAGCTTTCCGCTTCAGACGGCGGCACCACCTGCCAGAACTTCGGCAGAGCCTCTGACCAGTTTTCCAGGATTTCCTTTGCCTTGGGGCTACCTGTGCGATCGGCGTGAGCCTGGATCAGGTCTTTGAGCTGCTGTTCGCCTGCGGGGGTGACAACGCGCTGAACTTTAACGATTTCCGGGTTGACCTTGGTAGGGAAGCTGCCATCTTCATCGAAGAAGTAGGCTAAACCGCCCGTCATGCCTGCGCCCACGTTGCGTCCGACGCGACCTAGAACAACGACAACACCGCCCGTCATATACTCGCAGCAGTGGTCTCCGGCTCCTTCGATGACTGCCTGCGCCAGCGAATTCCGCACGGCAAAGCGTTCGCCTGCCTGTCCGTTAGCAAAGAGCTTACCGCCCGTTGCGCCGTAAAGACAGGTATTGCCGACAATCACATTTTGGGAAGGAGCATAGGTTGCGTCTGCAAAGGGTCGGATGGCAATTTCGCCGCCGTTCATGCCTTTGCCCACGTAGTCATTTGCTTCGCCTTCCAGGTTGAGCGTCAGACCCGCCAGGTTAAACGCACCAAAGCTCTGACCGACGCTGCCCGTGAAGTTGAGCGTGATCTGACCGCTAAAGCCCGTGTCGCCATACTGCTTCGCGATCGCTCCCGAAATTCGTGCGCCCAGCGATCGATTGGTGTTGACCACCCGGTAAGCCTTGCTGATCGTGCCGTGAGTCGCGAT
Organism: Leptolyngbya sp. FACHB-711; assembly: GCF_014695615.1. Lineage (NCBI taxonomy): Bacteria > Bacillati > Cyanobacteriota > Cyanophyceae > Leptolyngbyales > Leptolyngbyaceae > Leptolyngbya > Leptolyngbya sp. FACHB-711. Next base: position 31,003 of record NZ_JACJOR010000515.1, on the reverse strand, counting down.
CGCTTGCTGAATTTCGGCATCTGCCAGGATTTCGTCATCCAGCACTGCGCCGTTGCTGTGAACCGTTTCATGCTCTAGCCAGCTTCGATCGGTGCGTGTGTCCGGCAGGTGGGTCAGGCAGTCGAGATTGATCGCCTGAGTCTTGGTGAGGCTGGCATCTTCCCGCACCTTCAGCAGGTCTGCCCGTCCAATCACGTCTTTCAGCGATCGGTAGCCCAGCCGTGCTAAGAGCGATCGAACTTCCTCTGCCACGAAGTAGAAGAAATTAACGACGTGCTCTGGCATGCCGGTGAACCGCTGACGCAGCTTTTCTTGTTGGGTTGCCACGCCAACCGGACAGTTGTTGGTATGGCAGATCCGCGCCATGATGCAGCCCTCAGCAATCATCGAAATCGAGCCGAAGCCGTATTCCTCTGCGCCCATTAATGCCGCCATTAGTACATCCCAACCTGTTTTGATGCCGCCATCTGCCCGTAGTAGGACGCGATCGCGCAATCGGTTTTCGATCAGCACCCGATGCACTTCGGTTAAGCCCAGTTCCCACGGGACGCCTGCGTGTTTAATCGAGCTGAGAGGTGATGCGCCCGTGCCGCCATCGTGACCGGAAATTTGGATGATGTCGGCATTTGCCTTTGCCACACCCGCAGCGATCGTGCCAATGCCCACTTCTGCCACCAGCTTCACTGATACTTGGGCTGCCGGATTAATCTGGTGCAGGTCAAAGATGAGCTGGGACAAATCCTCGATCGAGTAAATGTCGTGGTGAGGCGGCGGGGAAATCAGCGTCACTCCGGGCTTCGATCGACGCAGCATCGCAATGTAAGAGCTGACCTTCTTACCGGGCAACTGTCCGCCTTCACCCGGTTTTGCACCCTGCGCCATTTTGATTTCGAGCTGTCTGCCACTCATCAGGTATTCAGGAGTCACCCCAAAACGACCCGATGCCACCTGCTTGATTGCTGAACTTGCCGTATCACCATTGCGTAAGCCTTTCAGATGGGAGAACGCAGCCGATTTGCCGTTTTCATCCACATCGTTCAGAACCTTGAAGCGCACCGGATCTTCGCCACCTTCGCCAGAGTTCGACTTGCCGCCCAGGCGGTTCATCGCGATCGCCAAAGTCTCATGCGCCTCCCGCGACAGCGATCCAAGCGACATTGCCCCCGTACAGAATCGCTTGACGATTTCTTCCACAGGCTCCACTTCTTCGAGCGGGACAGAGGGACGATCGCCTTTGAAATCTAGCAAGTCGCGCAGAGCCGTCACCGGACGCTCCGACAGGTATTTCTTGTACAGCTCGTAGTGGTCGTAGCTCTTGTCGCCCACCGCTTTGTGCAGGTACTTTGCCATTTCCGGGCTGTTCATGTGGTACTCGCCGCCCGGTTTGTAGTTGAAGAAACCAAAGTTCTCCAGCTTCTTCGTCGTCAGTTCGGGGAAGGCGCGGCTGTGAACAGCAATGATTTCCTGTGCCAACTCACGAATGCTGATGCCACCCACGCGAGACGCAGTTCCCTCAAATGCCAGGTGCAGCAGATCGTCGCCAATGCCGATCGCCTCAAAGATTTGCGCCCCCTGATAGCTTGACAGCAACGAAATTCCCATCTTCGAGAGGATCTTGAGCAGACCTGCCTCGACCGCCTTGCGGTAGTTATACTGTGCGCCCGTAATGCTGATCGCCGAGAGTTTGCCCGTTTCCATCTGCTTCTGGGTCTTAGCATCAAACCACCAGTGGCGCACCGTTTCCCAGGCAAGGTATGGACAAATCGCACTGGCTCCGTAGCCAATCAAGCAGCCAAAGTGATGTGTGCTCCAGCACTGTGCCGTATCTACAATCAGCGAGGCTTTCATCCGCAGTCCCTGACGAATCAGGTGATGGTGAACCGCGCCTACTGCCAGCATCGGCGGGATATAGCTGTATTCTTGACTTAGATCACCCTCGCCCGATCGATCGCTGAGAATCAAAATTTGCTTACCCGATCGCACCGCAGCCGTCGCTTCCTGACAGAGCTGTGTCACTGCCCGCTGAAGTCCATCAGGACCATCTGCCACTTTAAAGAGAGTAGACAGGGTCGCCGTCTCTAAGCCCGACTGACGAATCTGCTCCAGGTCGCCATCGTTGAGCACCGGAGATTCCAGCTTCAGCAGCCGCGCAAACTCTGGCTTCGCCTCCAGCAAGTTGCCCCGCTCACCCAGCGACATTCCCAGCGACATCACTAGGCTTTCCCGCAGGGGGTCGATCGGCGGATTTGTCACCTGGGCAAACCGCTGCTTGAAATAGTCATACAGCAGGTGAGGCTTACTCGACAGCACTGCCAGCGGAATATCGTCACCCATGCAGAAGGTCGGCTCTTTGCCCTGAGATGCCATTTCCTGGATGATCATCTCCACGTCTTCCGTGGTGTAGCCAAAGGCAGTCTGGCGACGCAGCAGGGCGGGTGCTTCGAGCTGACGCGCATCGGGGAATTCCTGTAGGGTCAGCTCACAGCGATATTGCTGAAGCCATTGTCGGTAGGGCTGTTGCTGGGCGATTTGCTGCTTGAGTTCCCAGTTCTTCAGAACTTCATTCGTTTCCAGGTTGAAGGCGATCGCCTGTCCCGGACCGAGCCGTCCCTTCTCCAGAATCTCAGATTCGGGCAGATCGGTCACGCCTGCTTCCGATGCCACCACAATGTAGCCGTCTTTGGTGATGCTATAGCGTGCCGGACGGAGACCGTTGCGATCGAGCGTTGCACCCACAATCTTGCCGTCGCTAAACACCAGCAGCGCGGGACCGTCCCAGGGTTCCTGAAGTCCACTGTAGTAGTCGTAGAAATCAGTAATTTCGGGATAATTTGCCAGGTCAGGCTGATTTTGATACGCCTCTGGAACCATGATCATCACGGCTTCAAGCGGCTGTCGCCCCGACTGAACCAGCAGCTCCATCACATTATCCAGGTTGGCAGAGTCGCTGTTTTCGGGATTGACCACGGGCATCAGGTCAGCAAATCGATCGCCCCACACCGGATGCGACAAGCCCGGCTCTCGCGCCATCATCCAGTTGATATTGCCCAGCAGCGTATTAATTTCGCCGTTGTGACCCAACAAACGCATCGGCTGTGCCAAGTGCCATTTGGGCATCGTGTTTGTGCTGAAGCGACGGTGATACACCGCAAACACACTCTGATAGAGCGGATTCTGGAAATCCTGATAAAACTCGCCCAGTACCACCGATCGCACCATGCCTTTATAAACAATTGTGCGGTTCGAGAAAGAGCAAATATACAGCTCGTTCAATTTGGGCTCCTGCGCGGCGGCATCTTCAACAGCTTGCTGAATTTGCTTGCGGGTCAGATAGAGTCGTCGCTCCAGATCATCGCCCCGAAGGGAATCAGACTGGACAATCACCTGCTCGATCTGCGGCTGGTTTTCCCGTGCCTGAATGCCCAATACCGCAGGCTTTACCGGGACTTCGCGCCAGCCCAGCACCTTCAGCCCTGCCGCCTGAATTACGCCGTTAGCTATCTCGCGCACCATTGAGGCGATCGAGCTATCTTGGGGCAAAAACACCATACCCACGCCCAAAGTAGCCGTGTCAGCCGCCTGAATGCCCTGTGCCGAAAGCCAATCGCGCAACAACTCCCAGGGAACTGCCGTCATTACCCCTGCGCCGTCTCCCGAATCCTGGTCTGCGCTACAGCCACCCCGATGCTCTAAACAGGTTGCAGCGGCAAGTGCTTTTTGCACTAGCTCATGACTTTTGCGCCCCTGCTGATCGGCAATAAAGCCCACTCCGCAAGCATCCCGCTCCTCAACTAGCCAACGCTGCCCTGCATAACCCATATTGATTCCCTGTTGATTTTGACGATCCTGATTCACGCTTGAACTACTCCCATGAGGTGATTAGACTTGCCCACTGAACTTGCCCGCTGATTCAATTCATCCCCTGAGGGTGCTGGGTAACGACAGCCGCACCATTTCTGATTCGTTCCTGATATAAATTTTCCGCGATTCTTTCCCCTGGTTTCTCTATGCAGGCGCAGCCATGAGAGACTGCCAAGCTGTACTGTCGCCACTGCTTCTAATGACTCCGCTCAAACACTCACAAAGGTCATCGCCCTTCGACCCAATTTCGGAGCTGAGGCAAAAATCACCAATTTGCGCCAGAGGCTGGCAATGCAGAAATTTTAGACAGAGTGAAGATCTTATAAAAACTCAATGTCCTTGACAATCCCTCACCTCAGTTGAGTCTATTTAAGGGTTGCAGTTCTGGTATGCCAGTGGTTTACCCTGTCGGGTTTATCCCACTGATTGAGGCGATCGTCTCCGCAAGCTTGATCATGCTTCTTTCTTTATTATGAAGCGAACTTTACGTTCCTAGGGGCAATCGCGCCCAATTTTCAGGATTAGCTGACATCTGAAGCGATCGGCAGGAAACATAATTTCACTGGAAAGGTAGAAAATTCAAAGACAAAACGGTAGATAACAAGTTAACAACAATTTGTAACGGTCTGGCGGCAACTTGAAACAATCGACGGAATTCTAAAAGGAAAGAAACTATGCTGAACAGCAGCAGTTTTCTGGTTGCTTCTTTTTCTCTCCCCACACCGTGACTAACCCTAGAATTCGCACCCATCGCCGTCGTCGGTATCATCAACGCCGATTGACCTACGTTCCTCAGACCTTCAGCCTGAAGCGGGTTCATTGGATTTTAACCGCTCCCCTGCTGGTCGTTGCTCTGTCCCTGGCCCTCACAAGGCAGCGCGTCATTGCTAATACCTTTGAGCAGCCCATTCCTCAAAAAGCGTTTCTCAGTCCTGCCTGGGTTCCCACCCTGGCGCAGGCAACCATTCCAGTTCCGCTCACTCGTCAAGGCGGGCAGATCACGCTCAATGGTCGTCCGCTCGACGCGATTTGGAGCCAGCGACAGCAGCAAATTGGCATCAGCGATGCTGCCTTAGCCCGCAGGTTCGGCGTCAATCTTCTGAGCAGCAACGACGAAACTCAGCAGCCGATCGAGTGGTTTTCTAATACTGCCGATGGCACACAGGCTCCGCTCAAGCTAAGCACTTGGCTGACCGAGCAATATCGCTATCTCAATATCTCGACTCTGGCGCAACAGTTTGGCTGGGAGATGCAGATATCAGGGGCAAATCTGCAAATCAACACCCCGCCCGCAAAAATTTTGTCTGTCCGGCAGGGGCGGCAGTCCTGGGGCGATCGCATTGTGATTGATCTCGATCGGGCAACGCCCTGGCAAATCAGCGAAGAAGGCAATGCAGCCGTCATTACTCTCGATGCCCCGATCGCGCCTGCCTTGCTGCGGGGGTTTTCAGGGCGACCGGGCAGCTATATCCGAGGATTGAATGTGGCAAGCAGCGGCGATCGCACCGTGATCCGCCTCCGGTTTGCTGATGCTGCCCGTCCAAGGGTCTGGTCGCTGAATAATCCCAACCGGATTCTGGTTGACATCCGTGCCGATGCGCTGCAAGAGCAGAGTATTGCCTGGTCGCCGGGAATGCGCTGGGCTCAGCAGTATGTCAATTTGGGCGGCGATCGCTTTCCGGTGGTTGCGCTAGAAATTGATCCCCGCAGTTCAGAAGTGCAGCTCAAGCCAATCTGGGGCAATCCAGACATGAAGGGCACCCAGCCTTTGGTGACAACGGCTCAGCGATCGCAGGCAGCCGCAGCTATTAACGGTGGATTTTTTAACCGCAATAATCAATTGCCTTTGGGCGCAATTCGACGAGACGGGCGCTGGATGTCGGGTCCAATCCTGAATCGGGGCGCGATCGGCTGGGATGAAAACGGCAATGTCACGATCGCACAGCTCAGCATTCAGGAAACCCTCCTTGCTGGCAACGGCAATCGAATCACGCTGCGATCGCTCAACAGTGGCTTTGTCAATGCAGGCACAGCCCGATATACGCGAGAGTGGGGAGCCAGCTATACGCCAATCCTCAATAACGAAGTGGTTATGACGGTGCAGAATAATCAAGTCGTGCGGCAGCAGCAAATGGGTCTTGCCGGACAAACGCCGGTTTCTATTCCTTCAGACGGTTACTTGCTCGTCGTGCGATCGGATAGAACTGCCTCGGAAGCCCTTAGAGCTGGAACTTCTGTCCAGATCGAGATGGCAGTCCAGCCGGATAACTTTAGCCGCTACAGCCAAATTTTGGGGGGTGGTCCAGTCCTCATGCTTGATGGGCAAATTGTGCTGAATCCAACAGCAGAGCAGTTTTCAACCGCCTTTATTCAGCAGGCTGCTTCTCGAAGCGTGATTGCAACGACTGGGGCAGGTAAACTCATGCTCATCACCGTGCATAACCGCATTGGGGGCGCGGGTCCAACCCTTGCAGAAACTGCACAGATCACACAGCAGCTTGGCGCAATGAACGCCCTCAATTTAGACGGAGGTAGCTCAACGTCCCTTTATCTTGGAGGTCAGTTAATCGATCGTCCTGCCAGCACTGCTGCCCGGGTCCACAACGGAATTGGCGTATTTGTGCAGCCTAGGCTGTAGTTATGCCGAAGCTGTGCCGAAGTTATGCCGAGGTTTGGCAATGCAGCCGCTTGCGTTCTAAGTAATCCTTCGGTTGCGGCAAAAAGTTTCATAAAGTCAGACTGGCTCTGACGGCTTAGATTGTAAAGAGGGTATGTGAATTGAATGAACTGGAGGCAATTGTCTTGGGGCAGCTTAGATGACTTTGCTATATTCACTCCAGAACGGCAATTCACGTCATGCTTGTTCTCTCCCCGCTCAAACTCGCCCTCAGGATTGGATCGCTGTTTTGAATCGATCGTCTCATCCAAAGCTGCAAACTGGCTCCCTCGTCTGTTCTTGTCAGTCCTACTCGCCCAACTCCTACAAATCCTTGCCCTCTCAACTTCCAGCCCTACAGATTCCAGCCCTATCAATTTCCAGCCGTTAAGCATTCAACTTAGCTTTGTCAGCATTGGAGGAAAAAAGTCGTGGCTCAAGCCAAAGAAGCAACTAAATCGGCAGCCCTGAGTCTGACCAGCCCTGTAAATGCTCCCAGCATTGCAGCAACAGAACTTCGCCCTTGGGGAGCGTTTACGGTTCTGGAAGAAGGGCAGGGCTACAAGATCAAGCGCATTGAAGTAAAACCGGGACATCGCCTCAGCCTACAGATGCACCACCACCGTAGTGAACACTGGATTGTTGTATCGGGCACAGCGCGAGTTATTTGCGGTGACGAAGAAAAGCTGGTGTTCTGCAACCAGTCCACCTATGTGCCTGCCTGCACCCAGCACCGCCTGGAAAACCCCGGAGTCATTCCCCTCGTGCTGATCGAAGTGCAAAACGGTGAGTACCTGGGCGAGGATGACATCATTCGCTTTCAGGATGACTACGCCCGCGAAAAATAGACGAATCTCGCAGTTCTGTCGATCGGCGTTCGACGAATTCAAACAATTGAGACGTTGGCTTGGGGGCAGTAAGCCCCTTTTTTTAATGTTCGCAAACCGTCACGGAATTTCTGGCTCTCCTTGACGCAGGATTTCTAATTCTCCTTGGCACAGGGAAAATAATGATCGCTTTACTCCGTATGAATAGAAAGTGTGAATAGAAAAAATCGATCGCAGTAAGATAGTGAACGATAAAAACCGCGAAAAGAAGATAGCAAAGACTATGATTCACCTGAGCCAGGCGGCAGTGACCGAAGTAAACCGCATCCAGGCACAATCAAGCAAGGCTCAACCTTTATTTCGGCTGAGCGTTCAGGCAGGAGGCTGTGCGGATTTGCATTACGTGCTGGAACTGGACAAGCAGCAGCAGTCAGGGGATCAAATCATTCACTGCGATGGAGTGCAGATTGTGATCGATTCCCAGAGCCTGCAATACCTGAAAGGACTGACGCTGGACTATACCGAAGACCTGATGGGCGGCGGCTTTCGCTTTCACAATCCCAATGCAGTGCAAAACTGTGGCTGCGGCAATTCCTTTTCGATCGCGCCGTCATCTTAAGTCTAGAAAGCAGCCAGTCTAAAATTAGCCGTTGTGCCTCAATGCCTGTTCTTATTTCTTTGGCAGGGGCTGTTCTGGCGCATCTATCAACAGCGTCGTGGGCGGAGCCGTTGCTAACGGATCAAACTTAGAAGCTCGAATTCGATCGCCTGTCTCCTTAATAAAGCTGGCGATCGGCACGGAAATAATCAGCCCTAAACCGCCTGCAATCTTCAAACCAATAAACAGCGAAATTAGCATCCAGACAGGATTCAGCCCAGTAATGTCGCCAATAATGCGCGGACCCACTACGTTGTCATTAATTTGCAGCACGATCAGCGCAATCAGCAGCACCTTGACGCCAAGCCAGAAATTTTGCAGGGCAAGCAGCAGACTCACCACGATAATGCTGCTTACGCCACCCAGGGGCACTAGGCTACAGGCTCCAATCACCACACCAAACAGCAGCGCGAGCGGCACACCCAGAATAAACAGCGTCGTGGTCTGCTCAACGCTCAAAATCGTTGCTAGCGTTACCTGACCCACGATAAACCGCTCAAAGTTGTCCGGCAGAAATTCGCGAATCTGTGTATTCCACTGTGCCGGGAGCCAGCTCAGTAGCCCCGTCCACAAACTCTCCCCTCGCAGCACCAGAAACGCCGCAAACACGATCGTCAAAAACACATTCACAATGCTGCCGATCGCCCCAAATACCAGACTCACGAGCTGTCCGGTCAAGAGCCGCAGGGTGCGCGAGAGCCGATCGCCCAGCTGGGCAATATTCTGCACCACGTTTTCCCGAATGTCGATCGGGAGCTGCTGCTCGGCTGCCCAGGTTTCCAGACTGTTGAGCTGCTGCCGACCCGACTCGATCCATTCCGGCAAGCGTGTCAGCAGTTCGTTTGCCTGTCGCAGAATTAGCGGACCCAGGAAAAAGCCCAGCGTAATCAGCAAAAAGATGAACACTAGAAAAACCAGTGTCACCGAAATGCCTCTGGGCATATTGAGCTGTGCTAGAAACCGAATCGGATAATCGAGCAGGAAGGCGATCACCGTTGCTGAAATTAAAATGCTGACAAGGGGTTCCAGCTCTCGCACCACGAGCAGCAGCAGCCAACCATTCAGAAACAGAAGTGGAAACGCCAATCCCCAAGTGATAAAGCGTGGGACTCGGCTGAGGGCTTGAAACATAGAATGCAACCGAACAAGCTGGAGCAAGACTCCAAGAAGATTATGGATTTAAGAATGCCATATTTCTCTAGGATCTGGCAGTTACCCAAAGTCAGAACTTGGACGAGTTCATCGCGCTAGCCCTGACCCAATTTTTCCAGAGCGGCTTCTGCCTGAGCCAGACCATCCCGGTTATTTTGCTGCTCATAAAGGTCGCGGGCTTGCCGAAATGCAACGATCGCCTCATCAGCGCGGTTTCGTCCTTGAAGGGCTTGACCTAGATAGAAATGCGCATCGGCATCCTGCGGTACGAGTTCAGTCAGTTCCCGGTAGGTAACGATCGCCAGCAAATAGTTTTGCTGCTCCAGATAAAGCTGACCCAGTTCAACATAAGCCTCTTTCAGATTGGGCTGCACCGAGATTGCCTGCTGATAAAGGGCGATCGCCTGCTCAACATTTCCCTGTGCCTGATAAACATCAGCAATCTGCATGCGGATCACACCGTTGCGCGGCTCTAGATCTGAAGCCCGCTTCAGCGCATCCATGCCTGCCTGAGTATTGCCCAGATTCAGCAGCGCGACACCCAGATTAAGCTGAATACTGCCGCGACGGGCATCCAACCGAGCCGCCTGCTGAAGTGCCTGAAGTGCGTCCTGATAGTCTCCTTTTTGTAGGTAGGCAGAGCCGATCGACTCATAAATGCGCGCATTGTTAGGACGCAGAGCCAGCACCCGCTGATAGGCTGCGATCGCGCCTTCCAGATTGCCCTGACGTGCCAGCACAATTCCTAGCCCCAGATAGGCATCGACATTATTGCGATCGATCTGGGTTGCGCGCTCATAAGACTGTGCCGCGTTTTGATAGTTGCCCAAGCTTGCCTGACTGAACCCCAGCGCATAGTAGAAGTCGGCGTTGTCTGATTCTAGAGAAATTGCCTTCTCATAGGCTTCTGCGGCTGCCTGAAAGTTGTTTTGTCGCGCCTGAAGAAAACCGATCGCCGAAAAAATTCGAGCATTGTCTGGGGCGAGCGTGGCGGCTTGCTGATAAACCTCGACCGCCTGGGACAGGTTGCCTGCCCGCACCAGATTTTGTCCTTGCTCAAAGAGCTGATTTAGCCGCTCGTCGTTATCCGCAGCGGTCGTTTGAGCCAGACCAGGCTGGGCGATCGTCAGCAGGGGGGGTACGCTAGCAAGACTCGCCGAAAGCAAAACGCCAACAGTGAATAGAGTAGGGCGGCGCAAGGGTAAAAAGTTCATCTAGAATCAACTTGTCAATGTGAGGACAACCAATAGATGATTCTATCAACAACCGATGTCATTCAAGGCGCGATCGTCCAGTCCTATTTGGGAGTTGTAACGGCAGAAGTGGTCTACGGTGCAAATGCACTGCGCGATTTCTTTGCTGGAATTCGGGATATCATCGGCGGACGCACTGCCAGCTATGAGCGGGTGTTTGAGCGAGGACAGCAAGAAGCCCTGGACGAACTGGCAAGACGGGCAGAACAGCTAGGAGCCAATGCCGTGATTGGAATCAAAGTAGACACAGGCACGATTAGCCTCGATCAGGCAGGTAGCCTGCTATTGATTACGGCAACAGGTACGGCAGTCTATTTTCAAAGTCCGCAGTGAGTCAGCAAGCAAATCAACAGAAACCATGTTATCCGTCAGGTAAGCAGTCTTCCCGGCTCTTGTCCCTGACTTGCACCAAAGCTGAACCGTTACGCTTCTAGCTGCTTCTAGCTAAGCCTTTATATAAGAATGCCTAGAACAGGATCTATCCTGCGAGAGATTAAGCTTTTCTTCATTCTTAGGATATGCTTTGGACGAAATAGTGAATCCATTAACCCCCGACTAGCCTGTAGGTTGGGGGATTTTGTCGTTCTTCTTTTTCGATCGCGCTTTTCCCTTCGAAACAAAGAGAATCTGCCTTTAGCTAGAGTGTCATTCGATTAACCCTTCGTCACAATCAGGCAAGTGCCCCTTACTCCAGAGAAGCCCCCGGTTCAGGTCAGCCGGGGGCTTTTGTTCGTTGAGAAGCTTGTGGACGGACTAGAGAATAGCGTCCTGATGGCATTCCGGCTCCCATTGGTGAAGCGTAAAAAGAACATTGACGGTACTGGGTTTGCCCCCTACTATGATTATTATTAGATTAAAGTAAACAAATATTAAGAACAGGCTGTTACCACTCTCATTTTTGCTCTGCCGCATTAGCTTGCTCTGCCGCATTAGCTTGCTCTGCTGTACGAACTCGTTGAGAGGGCTTTTTCAGTCCATTTCTTTCCCTATCTCAACCCGTTTCTAAATCGCGTCAATGTCCAAACAAGCTGATAAAAATTATTCGGTTCGAGTTCTGTTTAGCGTTCTGGCAACCCTGCTGATCACGGTTTTGTCTTGGTCGATCGCTCCTGTCGCTCACGCCTACAACAATCCTGAGCTGCTTCCTGATCATCAAACCCCAGTAATTGATCTGGCAGACTCTCTCACCACGACTCAGCAAGAGACATTAGAGCAGGATTTAGCCCAGTTTGAGGATGAGACAGGCTGGAAACTGCGGGTATTAACTCAGTACGATCGCACACCAGGGCGAGCTGTCAAAGACTTTTGGGGGCTGGACAACCACAGCGTGATGCTGGTAGCTGACCCGCGCGGTGGCAATTTGCTCAACTTCAGCGTTGGAGATGATCTCTTTAATTTAATGCCACGCACTTTCTGGATCGAGCTGCAAACGCGCTACGGCAATCAGTTCTTTGTACGAGACAACGGGGAAGATGCCTCGATTCTGGGTGCGCTGGGCTCGATTAAAACCTGTATCCGGCAGGGGGGCTGCCAAGTTGTACCGGGGCTTCCGCGAGAGCAGTGGATTCTCACCCTGATTACTTCGCTGATTGGCGGCGTGGTGTTTGGCTTTGCCGCTCAGCCGCGTGGCTCAAAGCAAGCCTTCTCCTGGCAGTGGGCACTGATTTTTTCACCGCTTTGGGGCATTTTATTTATTGCCTTTGGCATTGGACCTGTTGTGACCCGGACTTCAGACTGGCTCCCTCTCTTCCGCAACATTGCCGGATTTATGCTGGGCGCGCTGGTTGCATACCTGTCCCCCATGCTTCGTAATTCATCTTCAACCTCTGAAACCTGATGTTGCTCAATGACTCTCAAGGGGAAACTGCTTCCCGCTGCCCATTGAATCACTCCTTTAAGCTTGGACAGCAGACTGAATTCCGCGTATGATCTAGCAGGTCTGCGGTCTAATGCAAATGTCTCGATCGCTTTTTCGATCGCAATCTGCTCATTCCGCCTGCATCAGTCGTCTGCATTTTCGGGGTAGTGATGGAGTGGCATATCACCGATGCTGAAAGTCTCAGAATCATTGATACCGAAATCGGTGAGCATTCCTTTTCACCTTCGGAATATGAGATTGTACGTCGGATTATTTACGCAACGGCTGACTTCGAGTACAAGTCGTTGATTCGCTTTTCAGATCAAGCTCTACAAGCCGGAGCTGCTGCCCTCGCTGCCCGCAGTACGATCGTGGTCGATGTGCCAATGGTGCAGGTCGGAATCGCGCCGCTTATTCAAAGCACGTTTTCCAATCCAGTTTATTGCAGCATGGATGCACTCACTCGTCCACAGCGCGAAAAAACCCGCGTTGCCTGGGGTATCGAAACGCTGGCACATCGCTACCCAGAGGGCATTTTTGTCATTGGACAGGAACAAACCGCCCTAATTGAGCTAGTGAAATTAATCGAAACCGAAGAAATCAAGCCCGCCCTGGTGATTGGTACGCCTGCCGGATTTGTGGGGGTGGGCAAGGCAGTGGAGCGGTTAAAAGATTCGCTCGTGCCCTATATCCACATTCAAGGACGCAAGGGAAGTGCAGTGGTTGCGGCGGCGATCGTCAATAGCTTAGTTGACCTGGCGTGGCAGGCATACGGTAAGGACAATTAAATCAGCGAGGCGAATGAACTAAAGCCGAACTAAGGCTAATTGTCTCGCAGATCATCAGGATAGGAATCAAGCTGGAGCGGAGGCCTGCGCGGGGAGCGACGAGACTGCCGATCAGGGTTAGCACGATTGCCGCGAGAGCGATTTCGGTAACGCTCCGTTCTGGCTCCAGGGTCGTCAAAACGATCGTATGGCTCGTTGTTTGCAAGTCGATCGCCGTATCGATCGTCATTTTGGTTGCCCAGTTCCCCAGAATAATCGTCGTATCGCTGATCAAATCGATCGCTGCGCCGCTCCTGGAAGGAATCGTCAAAGTCCTGCGCTGACCGCTCCATGCGCTGACAGAGTTCAGCAAAAATTTGCCGCTGCAAATAGGGATAGTCAGACACCCAGAGGTCATAGTCAAGCAAATAGACATCTGAAATTTTGGAGATCAGGCTGAGATCGCGCCGATCGGACATCACTACCAGAGCTGCGCGATCGCCCGGACGAATGCCCCGATGTTCACGCTGAAGCGGCACCTGAATTTTTGTACCAAAGCCGCTATCGTCACCAATCTCCAAGTTGAGGCAGCGTTCCCGGTTTTCAATCACTACCAGATCGCCGCGCTTATTCACAGTTTCTTCTGTGCCGATCAGTTCTTCGCTAAAAAACACATCCAGGACTTCTGCCTGCAAAAAGCCGCTATATTTATATCGCCGACAAGCCAGATTTCGCTGCGTGGAAAAAAAGATGGGCGACCACAGCCAGTAAAACGCTGTCGCAAAACCAAGCATGAAAAAGATATTCCGAAACGCCCCGCCCAGAAGAAATTCAATTAGAACGATCGCCACCACCGCCGTCAGCGAAAACAGAAATCGCCGCAAAAAGTCTGAAGGTTTGCCCCAGTAATACTTGTACTGTCCTCCGGTAGCAAAGATTGGAATCAGTTCCTCAAATTTCTTGCGCGTTAAAGGAATCAACATAGCCTGAAGATGCGATCGGTTAACCGGAAAATGACGGAATCACTGCTCTGAGCCTAGCATCAGTCTGTTTGATTTGCCCCTAATCTACTCCTGATCTGCCCGCTTCCCCCTCAACTTCCCCTCAACTTCCTCCACCCCACGAACCTCAAAACCTATTAAGCCGGAAAGAGTTCAGTGCAAAAGGTAAATTTACGGATTTCTGATTCGTCGAGCCGCCGTTTCTCGTATAACTTCCGTACTTGTCTCGACGTGATAAGGCGTGGGGAAAAGACACAATGAATTCACTTCTGGAGAACGCACTCAGAAAAACTGAACAACTAGGGGGCAATTTGGTTGTACAGGTTCTTCTGGTTAAAGCGCGTCCTTACAGGTGAGACTGCCTGACCTTGGGGGCTTATAGGGTCAGGCAATTTTTTTGTCTTTTCTCACGGTATATCCTTCTCAACATAACTGCGCTCGGCAAGTGACTGAATCCTGGAGCGTATGGAGGCGCGTGAAAAGACCTGGCAGGGTGAAGCGAATATAACTTGTCTGGTTAGTTTACCTCTGGCAATGATTCGTCAAGTAATTTAATCCATTAAGCAATACGGGCAAATCGAAGTTCTGGAGAGCTTTTCAATCGTTGGCTTCGATCGTCAGCCTACAAAAAATTCCCTAAAGCCGGAGTGCAAGACGCTAAATCAGCTTCTCTCTTCAGGTAGGAGTTAAGATATTTCCAGGGTAGTAGTTCCAGGGTTATAAGTTCAGTCGGCATTTCTCCTCAATTCCTTTTCGGTCTGATTTCTACCCTTAAAAGCGGCATTTCTCAGCCTTCTTTGCAAAGAATTTGTTGCAAAGGATAAGTGATGAGTAAAACAGCTCAATCTGGTTGATCAAACAGTTCGATCGAACGCCAGTTCAAACGTCAGGAGTGGGCAATACAACCCGTTCCTGAAAAGACCTGTTTGTTATAAACAATTAGCAGTTTTTTAGAAAATTAATCCAGTTAGGAGCAATGAACGCCAGGATTCAAAGCAGATTTTTTTGAGTTCGGAACTTTAGGTCTGATGATTTTGACATGAGGAAGTTATTAAGCTGCTACTTCTGTCAATCAAAATATCCGAATTCAGTAACGCGATAAATCTAAGCCCGATCGAAACAAGTTTTTATCGTTGCATCCGTTTTATTTTCCTTTTTTAAATTCCTATGGATACTCAGGAGTCGTTGCTGTTTCCAATGGGTCTGTTCTCTCCTTTTCCTCAACCGTCAAGCGACAAAAGGCACAGTGGTGCTACAGAGCCAATTGCTTCGCCGTTACCTGAGGGGGAAATCGAGCAGTTTTTCACCTATGCGGGTAACCCTCTAGCAATCATCAGATTTGATGGTAGTTTGCAGCAGATTAACCCTGCTTTTCGCAACCTGTTCAAAAACTTCCAGTTAGAAATTACTTCCTCCTGGTTTGACCTCATTCACCCAAGCGATCGGGCGACTGTGCTAGAGCAGTGGCAGGCATTGATTCAATCTGGAGGGGCAGGGCAAATCGAGAGCCGCCTGGGGAATCAGGGCAGCCTCAATCATTCCGTAGGAGAAACGGTAAGCGATCGCTGGTTTGCCTGGCAAATGACTCCCATGGTCGAACAGCAGTTGGTCTACATCGTGGGGCAGGATATCAGCCAATATCAGCGGGCAGAAACTGAGTTGCGTCAGCGTGAGGAGCGATGGGTGCTGGCACTTGACGAGCGGAAAGCGTTAGAAGCGGCACTCCAGCAGGCAAACCAGGAGCTAGAACGGCGCGTTGCGGAACGAACTGACCAGCTCCAGCAGGCAAATGCAGCTCTGACGGAGCGAGAAGCCCTTTATCGAACACTGGCACAGCACATTCCCAATGGAGCTGTTCTCCTTTTTGATCGCGATTTACGCTATCTGCTGGTCGAAGGCGATGGACTCAAACAAGTGAACCTCGATCGCTCAAACCTGGTTGGCAAAACGCTATCGGCAGCCTTTCCGCCTGACGTTTGTGCGGCGATCGAACCCTACTATCGGGCAACGCTAGCAGGGCAGTCAATGGCGTACGAAATGCCGTTTCAGGATCAGATTTATGAGGTACACACTGTTCCAATTCACAACGAACAAGGTGAAATTTTTGCAGGAATGGTGCTGACTCAAAATATTACCGATCGCAGCCGCAGTGAAGTGCTCCTGGCAACGCAAAATTACATCCTGGAGCTTATTACAGCGGGTGCCTGTCTGAGTGAAGTGCTAGAAACCTTGGCGCAATTGATCGAAACCCAGTCGAATGAAGCAATTTGCTCGATTTTGCTGCTGGATGACACGACCAATAAACTCTATATGGCTGCCAGCCCTAGTTTGCCACAAAGCCTCTGCTATGACCTTGCTGACGGAGTTTTGGGCAACTCGATCGACACCATTTGCGGCACAGTTGCCCATACCCATCAGGCAGTAATTGTTTCTGATATTGATGCTGAGGATCGCTGGGCGGCAAGTCGGATGCTGCTTCAGCAGTACAATCTGAAAGCCTGCTGGTCTACCCCAATTCTGGACAGCCAAGGCAGAGTGTTAGGTACATTTGCCCTTTATTACCGCACGCCACGCCAGCCGGATGCTACTGAACAGCGGTTAATCACGATCGCCTCTCACTTGGCAGGTGTTGCGATCGAACGGCAGCGATCGGGTGCAGCCCTGAAACAGCGGGAAGATCAGCTCCGGCTGATCACAGAAACCATTCCACAGCAGGTATGGACAGCAACCCCTGACGGTCACATTGATTACTACAACCAGCGATGGTGTGAGTTCACTGGGAAGGCGGTCGAACAGCTCCAGAATGACGGCTGGACAGAAATTGTGCATCCAGATGATTTAGCACAAATTACCCAGACGTGGGCTGCCTCAGTAAAAATGGGCACGGAGTACCAGGCAGAGGCAAGACTACGGGCAGCCAACGGAGAATATTGCTGGATTTTAGGACAGGCGCGTCCGCTACGAAATCAGCAGGGTCAAATCGTGAAATGGTACGGCACGAATACCGATATCACCGATCGCAAGCAGGCAGAAGCCTCCCTCCAGGAGAGCGAACAGCGGCTTCAGGCAATTCTAAATCAGTCCGAAGCGGTAATTTATCTCAAAGATACCGAGGGGCGGTATTTGCTGGTCAACCGCCAGTATGAAATGCTTTGTCAGCAGACCCAGGCGCAGCAGGGTCAAACCAACGATGCAGGGCGTGAGTCGGAAGCCACTGATTTGTTCTGGTCACACGATCGCGATGTTTTAGAAGCCGGAACGCCGCTCAAGTTTGAAGAAAGGCTCTACCTGCCGGACGGTGTGCACACTTACCTCTCGGTGAAATTTCCCTTGGTCAATGTGGATGGTATACCCTACGCCGTTTGCAGCATCGCGACTGACATCACCGATCGCAAGCAGATCGACCTAGAGCGCGAACGCTTCGCCGAGCAGAGCTATGGCCTTCTGCAACAAGAGCAAACTGCCCGTGCTCAGGCAGAACAGGCAAACCGAATCAAAGATGAATTCTTAGCCGTGCTGTCTCACGAACTGAGAACGCCCCTGAACCCGATTCTAGGCTGGTCGAAGCTGCTGCAAAATCGACAACTCAGTCCAGATAAAGTGCAGCAAGGGCTGGAGGCGATCGAACGCAATGTCAAGCTTCAGGCACAGCTCATTGATGACCTGCTCGACATTTCGCGAATCTTGCGCGGCAAGCTGGTACTGGAAATGACGCCTGTTGATTTAGCTGACCCGATCGCCGCCGCTCTCGAAACCGTACGGCTTGCTGCCGAAGCGAAGGCAATTCAGCTCACAACGCAGTTTGATGCGCCGATACAGCGTGTATTTGGGGACACGGGCAGACTGCAGCAGGTGATGTGGAATCTGCTTAGTAACGCCATTAAGTTCACACCCCAGGGCGGAAAAGTCACCGTGCGGCTGTCGGTTCCATCAGAACTTGCTGCCTCAGAACCCCATGCCCTGCTGGCTCCATCCTCCCCTAGCTCCCCTGACTCCCTCCCTTCTCCTCTGGAGTCCCTAGAGCAAAAACCACCCACCTGTCAAATTCCCTTCGTCCGGATTCAGGTTGCGGATACCGGAAAAGGCATTAGCCCTAAGTTTTTGCCCCACGTATTTGAGCATTTTCGGCAGCAAGACAGTTCAACGACCCGGCAATTTGGCGGCTTAGGCTTAGGGCTAGCGATCGTCCGCCAGTTGGTCGAAGCGCACGGCGGCACGATTTCTGTGGAAAGTGCAGGCGAAGGACAAGGGACAACCTTCTCGATTTATTTGCCCCTGATGCTAATGGCTGAGCGGGCAAACGATCGTCAACCCAGCGGGCAAACCGCACCCAATCTACAAGGAGTGCGAGTCCTCCTGGTGGATGACGATGTCGATACTCAAGCATTGATTGCCTATCTGCTCGAACAGCAGCAGCTTTGCGTTACTCCGGTCAGCTCTGCCCTAGAAGCGTTAGCGGCACTGGAGCGATTGAGCTTTGATGTCTTGATCAGCGACATTGGGATGCCCGGAATGGACGGCTATACCCTGATGCGCCGGCTTCGGACACTGCCCGATCGTCAGAGCAGCAATCTTCCGGGAATCGCGTTGAGTGCTTACGCCAGCGATACAGATCAGCAGCAGGCACTTGCCGCAGGATTTCAGCAACACCTTGCCAAACCGCTTGCCCTAGAAACGCTTACCCAGGCGATCGCAGCACTGGTCAAGCCCTCAGGAAGTCTGGCAAGCCCTATCCCTCAAAACTGCATATAGTCCGGGAAGCCTTTAATGCGCTTCGATTCAGGACGCTGATACGTCAGAGCCTTGCTGGTTTGTTTCTGAAGACCAACGATCGCCTCTGCCATTTTGACGGCTGCCGCCACCGCATCAATAATGGGAATTTCGAGCCGCTCTTCCAGTGCTTTATCGAGTCCGCTCATTCCGGCACAGCCTAGACAGAGAGCTTCAGCTTTGTCTTCGGTAATGGCTAACCGTCCGGCAGTTTCCAGAGCAGCGATCGTGGCCTGACGAGCCGTTTCGGTTTCGATTACCGATAAGCCTGTGGTGCGAATCGAAACACAGCGGTGGGAAAACCCAGCCCGATGAATTGTTTTCTCGATCATGTCGAGGGCGCGGTGCATCGTCGTCACTACGCCCCAGCGAGCCGCCACCATATTCGCCACATACATACTTGCCTCCGCAATGCCAACCACGGGCTTAGTCGTCAGCTCTCGCGCCGCTTCCACCCCCGGATCACCCCAGCAAGCAATCACAAACGCATCAATTTCATCGCCCGACAAAATCACTTCTTCCAAAATGCCGGGAATCGCTAGATACTCGTCGTAATAGCCCTCGATCGACTCTGGACCCGCCTTCGGCTGCGTGGTGATAATTTCCGTCTGAGGCGAGCGGACTGCCTGAGCCGATTCATCAATGCCCCGCGTCATGGGCTCAAAGGTGTTTCCGTTAATCACTTTAATTCGCATCGCCAGTTTGCCGAAGCTGCTTAAACACAAGCTGAATCCCCAACGCCAGCAGCCCGATCGCCGCGATCACAAAGATTCCGGTTCCCATGGTGCTAATGCCGACCACAAGCGTTCTTACGGCTGCTCCGATTCGGGCTGCCAGCATATTTGTAGAAGAAAGCGGCTTTGCCGCAAACGAGGAAACAATCGATTGCGTGAGCAGATACAGCACATAGGCAAATCCTGCGGCGATCGCCGATCCGGTAAAGCAGCGCAGGGGCGTCGGCGGTACATAGCCTGAACTGTCGGTTGTTTTATTTAGCTTAGAAGGGGAACTGCTTTCTACCGCGCTTTGTCCAGACGGTTGAGGGGTTGGCTCGGTCATAACAATATCTCCAGAAAATAAAGGCGAGGGCAGATTGAACTCAGCCTCCTTTCCTTATCTTATGGAATGAACGCTGGAATGAATTCTATTGCAGCACTTGAATTCCCTGTCCGATCAAACGAGTTGTCCAGATGCCGAGATTCGGATCAGGAATTCGATCGCGCAGAGCTTGCTTCACTCGATCAGCTTCAGCCTGAGAGCCCACTAGAGCAAACACCGTGGAACCAGAGCCAGACATCATCACACCCAGCGTCCCCAGTTCGCCCATCACTCGGCGCAGATCTGCTACCTGCGGATAGGCAGGCAAAACGACTTTCTCCAGATCGTTATGCAAAAGCTGCCCGATCTGCTGACTGTTGCGCTGAGTAATCGCCGCAACCAGCTCACTTGAATGCACGCTCTTTCTGCGTCCTAACAGCGTTTCGCGATCGGGTGCGTAGGTATGCTGAAACTGTTTGCGGTAAGTCTGATAGGCCCAAACGGTGGAAACAGGCAAATCTTGATACTTCGCCAGCACTGCATAAAGCGGATCGGGACTGGTCAAAGGGGCAAGTTGCTCTCCCCGACCTGTGGCGAGCGCCGTGCCACCCATGACGCAAAAGGGAATATCTGATCCGAGGCGGGCGGCAAGTTCCTGAAGTTCCACTCGCGTCAGTCCCAAATTCCACAGCAGGTCAATGCCAACGATGACGGCAGCAGCATCAGCAGAACCACCCGCCAGCCCCGCCCCGATCGGAATATTCTTCTCCAGCGTAATCTCCACGCCGCCAAATCTTTGAAACTGCTCTGGAAACTGCTGCGCCATCAAAGCTCCTGCCCGATATGCCAGATTGCTTTGATCCGATGGGACTTCTGCATTGCTGCACAATACCTGAATTCGCTCGGTTCCGTTCGCCCGCAGCGTTAGTCGATCGGCAAGGTCAACGCTCTGCAAAATCATGGCTAGCTCGTGAAACCCATCGGGACGATCGCCAATGATCTCTAAATACAAATTAATTTTGGCAGGAGCCAGCAGTTTATAGGTTTGCATGAATAACAGCAGTGAAAAACACAGGTGCAGCAGGGTGAGCTGTTCAGGAGGATAGTTAAAATTATGTTTGTCTCTCTAGTTTTCCTGCGCTGCGAGGAACCTAGCTCACTTTAGGATCTCCAAGTCGCCTATAAAGGGGGATTTAGCGGGCAATGCAGGATCTCAAAAACGCTTCAAATCTCCTCCTTCGATCAGCCTTTAGAATTTATCACTCTTCCGATCGGCATTCTTCTAAAAATTCTGACTAAAATCTGACTAAAAAAGGTGAGCATTGCCCACCCTTACCACAAGGATTAACTTCACGCAGGTTTGATTAACCCACGGGAGCAGGACTCAGCAACGCGATCGCCTCGGTTGAATCGCCCTTGATTCGTTCCAGCTTTGCGCCCAACCCTTTGAGCTTGCCTTCCAGGTTGTCGTAGCCGCGATCGAGGTGATGCAGCCCTTGAATCGTAGTCGTTCCATTTGCCGCCAGCCCTGCCAGCACCAGCGCAGCTGAAGCCCGCAAATCCGTTGCCACCACGGGCGCACCCGACAGCAGGGGAACTCCCCGCACGATCGCAATATTGCCCTTCACCCGAATATCAGCCCCCATCCGGTTCAGCTCAGCGACATGGCGCAGACGGTTTTCAAACACCGTTTCGGTGATAATGCTATTGCCGTCGCTCAGGGTCAGGAGTGCCATGAACTGCGCCTGCATATCCGTCGGAAAGCCGGGAAAAGGCATCGTTTCAATATCGGTCGCCCGATGCTGCTGCGTCGGAATTACCCGCATCCGATCGGGAGCCTCTAGCACCACCTTCACGCCAATTTCTTTCAGCTTCGCCACCACCGCCGTCAGGTGATCCGGCACGATCGGGAACAGGCTGATTTCCGATCGAGTAATCGCACCCGCCACCAAAAAGGTTCCAGCTTCAATGCGATCGGGGATGATTGGGTAATCGGTCGAATGAAGCTGGGGAACGCCTGAAATCACGATTGTATTGGTTCCCGCGCCCTGAATGTTGGCTCCCATCGATCGGCAAAAGTTCGCCAAATCAGTCACTTCGGGTTCCTGAGCCGCATTTTCCAGAATCGTTTCCCCTTCTGCCAGGGTTGCCGCCATCATCAGGGTTTCAGTCGCGCCCACACTGGGACAGTCGAGGTAAATTCTTGCGCCCTGAAGCCGTTTTTTGCCGCCCTTGATGTGGGCATGAACGGTGCCATGCTCAATCTGCACATCGGCTCCCATTGCCTGCAAACCTCGAACGTGCAAATCGACCGGACGCGCCCCGATCGCACATCCCCCCGGCAACGGCACTCTCGCGACACCCAACCTCGCCAGCATCGGACCCACGATAAAAAAGCTGGCGCGAAGCTGACTGACCAGCTCATAGGGAGCTTTAGTCACTTCAAACTGGCTGGCATTAATGTCCAGCACGTTGCCCTGCCGCTCCAATTTTACTCCCAGAGCAGACAAAATTTCGCCCATCCGCCTGACATCGATCAAAGACGGAACGTTGCGAAGGCGACAATCACCTGAACAAAGCAGCGCACCTGCCATGATCACAAGGGCAGAGTTCTTCGCACCACTGATGCTGACCTCTCCGGAAAGAGAGTGCCCTCCCAAAATTTGCAGCATCGATTTGTCTTCTTCGGGTAGAGCAGATTGGCTCGATAGGCTAAGAGTGGAAGTAATGGCTCTGTCCTCCAAATAAGCGAATGGGGTTGGCAACTAAGTTACCTAGAAACGAAATAAATTTGGTAATGATTCTAGCGGAAAGTTTCAAAATGTCCAGAACGAGTGTAAAGGTGAGCCGCAGATTTGTATAGCGTAGGTTTGCAGAACTCGTCCGTTTCAAAAATAATTGCCGAACCAGTTGACGAATGAAAGACTTTAAGGCAAGATTAGAAATCGCGGTTGAGATGCGACACACAGCAGGCTAAACCGTTCGCCGAACCGAGCAGAAAGTCTGCAAGGAACAGGCGAGGTCGAAGAAACGTGCGGAACTGGCGGAATTGGTAGACGCGCTAGATTCAGGTTCTAGTGTCTGCAAAGACTTCCGGGTTCAAGTCCCGGGTTCCGCATTTTAAGCCAGAATAAGCTCAAGCTAAATTCAAGCGAATCTTGAGCCTGAATAAGCCAACTGGAAAAAATTAGCCTTGAAGCGATCAAGCCTGGAGAAACCTGCTCCGGGCTGGCTTCTCTGAATTAGTGATTTCCTAATGCTTTATTGTAGGGGCTGTTGCTGTACATCCACTCCTATCGATCGGATGAATCGATAGGATGAATTGAAGCACGACGGGGTAGAAATCCTGCACCTCGTCCTTCAGCCGCGATAGCCACCACAAATTTCGCCTATTCCCAGTCCACTCCAGAGCGAAAATGATAGCCTGATCGATACTGCAATTCTCTGCAAGCAGCCGACCAAGGCGAAGTAGAAGCCCCAAAATGCTGACCAGTTTGCAAAATCCTCTCGTCAAGCAACTTCGGAAACTGCACCGGGCAAAAGAGCGACGAGAACAGCAGGTGTTTTTGCTCGAAGGAACCCATCTGCTTGAAGAAGCCTGTGCGACCCATGCTGAGCTAGTCGTCGTGTGCTGTACTCCTGAGTGGCAGGCGGCTCATCCACAACTCTGGCAACAGGTGAGTGAGCAAGCCGATCGCTCGGAGTTAGTCAGCGAAGAAGTGTTGCAGGCAATCGCCACGACTGTGAATCCCGATGGCGTTGTGGCAACGGTGCGGCGAAATACTCTTACGCCAATCGGCTATGATCTGCGGCTAGCGATCGCTCTGGACAAGCTGCAAGACCCAGGTAATCTGGGAACGATTATTCGCACGGCAGCCGCTGCAGGGGCAGAAGGGCTATGGCTGACCGCCGACAGTGTGGATCTAGATCATCCCAAAGTGCTGCGAGCAACTGCTGGGCAGTGGTTTCGCCTGCCCATGACTGTTACGCCCGATCTCAAATCCGACCTGATTCAGTTTCAGCGTCACGGGGTTCAGATTGTTGCCACCCTGCCGACTGCTACCCTCACTTACTGGGAAATTGACCTGACCCTACCCAGTCTGATTCTGCTGGGCAACGAGGGAGCCGGACTGTCGCCAGATATCGCGGCATTTGCAGAGGTAGCAATACAAATTCCGCTTGTGCCAGGCGTAGAGTCGCTGAACGTGGCAATCTCCGCCGCTTTGATTTTGTATGAAGCACGTCGCCAGCGAGAACTCAAGCGAGAGTAGCAAACCGAGGATTAGAAAGGCTGAGATGAGGATTCGATTTCGAAGGCTGCTTCAAAGCAATTTCGGCTGCTTTTTCACGGTCTGCTCTATATCTGCAACCGCCTCTTCGAGAATTTGAGTTTCTTTTTCGCTCAGCAAAGAAGCAGACTGGGTATCTTGAGAAGCCCTTGGCGCACTTGCCTGGGGTGAAACTGACAATCGAGCCGACTGCTGTTCCCCCAACTGCTGTTTCCCAGGCGATTGAGAGAGCCGAGGAACCCTTCAATTGTCTTCTGGTAAAGATATTCGGAAGTCATTGAAACTATCTCTGTCGATCGCTGATGGTTTTTGAAAACGTATTCCTAGAATTCGTCCAGAAGCTGCTGATCCGATCGCACCCTGCCACGTAGGATTACGGATCTTTTCACCGTGCAAAAGCCTGACTCTTGCATAAAACATCGAAATCGCTGAGGTAAATTAGGTAAACAGTTGTCTAATCGTCCCTTCAACACCGAAAATGGAAGACTGAGCATTGCAGAGGAAGAGCGAAGTGAGTCACGAATTCGACTACGATTTAGTGATTATTGGGGCGGGCGTAGGTGGACATGGAGCCGCGCTGCATGCCGTAAGCTGTGGGCTAAAGACTGCCATTATTGAAGCAGAAGATATGGGGGGAACCTGCGTCAACCGCGGCTGTATTCCTTCAAAGGCACTACTGGCAGCTTCTGGGCGAGTGCGGGAGCTGCGAAATGCTCATCACCTGAAAGCATTCGGAATTCAGGTTCAACAAGTTTCATTCGAGCGGGAGTCGATCGCCGCCCATGCCAACAATCTGGTTGCAAAAATTCGAGATGACCTGACGAATAGCCTGAAGCGGCTGAAGGTTGAAACGATTCGCGGGCGCGGTCGAATTGCAGGTCCGCAAAAAGTCACAGTGACCTCCAGCACAGGCGAAAAGACGATTACCGCCAAAGACATTATTCTCTCGCCGGGCTCTGTGCCGTTTGTGCCGCCAGGAATCGAGATTGATAATAAAACAGTCTTTACCAGCGATGACGGTGTTAGGCTCGAATCCCTGCCTAACTGGATCGCGATTATCGGCAGTGGCTATATCGGTCTGGAGTTTGCTGATATTTATACTGCGCTAGGCAGCGAAGTGACGATGATTGAAGCCCTCGATCAGCTGATGCCTGGTTTTGATCCCGACATTGCGAAGCAGGCACAGCGCGTTTTGATTGCCCCTCGTGATATCGAAACCAAAGTCAGCACCTTGGCAAAGCGAGTGATCCCCGGTTCGCCCGTAGTCATCGAACTTGCAGACGCGAAAACCAAAGAAGTCGTTGACGTGCTGGAAGTCGATGCTTGCCTCGTTGCAACCGGACGCATCCCTGCCACCCAAAATTTGGGGTTGGAAGCTGTCAGCGTTGAACTCGATCGCCGAGGCTTTATCCCCGTGAACGATCGCTTAGAAGTTCTTGTAGACGGTCAGCCTGCGCCCCATCTCTGGGCGATCGGCGATGCCACTGGAAAAATGATGCTAGCTCATGCGGCTTCGGCGCAGGGCATTATCGCCGTTGAAAACATCTGCGGTCGGTCGCGCATCGTGGACTATCGCAGCATTCCAGCCGCCGCCTTTACCCATCCCGAAGTCAGCTTTGTCGGGCTCACCGAACCCGCCGCCCAGGAACTTGCCAAAGCCGAAGGCTTCAAAGTGGCAACGACACGGTCGTACTTCAAAGGCAACTCGAAAGCGATCGCCGAGGGCGAAACTGATGGAATAGCAAAAGTGATTTACCGCGAAGATACGGGAGAAGTGCTGGGCGTTCACATCCTGGGACTCCACGCCTCTGACCTGATTCAGGAAGCCGCCAACGCGATCGCAGAAAGGCGATCGATCAAAGACCTCGCCTTTACTGTTCACACCCATCCCACGCTATCTGAAGTGCTAGATGAGGCGTATAAGCGGGCAGTTGTCGCGCATTGATGAAGGGATTGGGGCAGTGAGGGAGTAAGTAGGTGGCTCGGTGGATGAGGGGAAGCTGGATCCCTGGGGCAATTCTGCTCCCTACTTCTTTATCCTGGCTCCCTTGACTGCCTTTATTTCATCACCCTTTACCCCCTGCTTCTTTCATCTGCCCACTTCTTTACTGCCCACTTCTTTACTGCCCACTTTTTACCCCTTACCTCACCCTTCCCTCACCCATACACCCCCTCACCGACTCCCTTCAATGCAAATCCGTCGCCGCCAACCTAACCCCACGATCGCTGTCGAGTTTGTCCGCTATCAAGCTCAGCTTCAAGATGCGGAGCCGCGCCATATTCTTGAAGAGATCGTTTGGCAGAAAGAAAAAGAAGTCGATAAAATGCGGGAGCGTCTGCCCCTGATCGAGCTTCAGCAACAGGCAAAAACTGCGCCGCCTGTCCGGGATTTTCTGGCTGCACTCAAGTCAGCTCCCAGTCATCCTGCCCTGATCGCGGAAGTGAAGAAGGCTTCTCCTAGTAAAGGCATACTGCGGGAAGATTTTGATCCAGTGGCGATCGCCCAATCTTACGCTCAAGGAGGAGCTGCCTGTATCTCGGTGCTAACCGACGAAAAATTCTTTCAGGGCAGCTTCGAGAATCTAAAGCAAATCCGAGAAGCGATCGATCTTCCGTTGATTTGTAAGGATTTCATCATTTATCCCTATCAAATCTACCTGGCACGAAACAACGGAGCTGATGCCATCCTGCTGATTGCAGCAATTTTGCCAGACAAAGACTTGCAGTATTTCCTGAAAATTGCGCGAGTTCTGGGCATGACCGCTCTGATCGAAGTGCATACCTTGGCGGAGCTCGATCGCGTCCTGGCTTTGGAAGGAGCGACGTTGGTGGGGATCAACAACCGCAACCTGGAGAATTTCACGGTAGATCTGCAAACGACTGAAGATTTGCTAGCGGCACGGAGCGAGGAAATTCGAGCGCGTGAAATCCTAATAGTCAGCGAGTCCGGGCTGCATACTCCAGCGGAACTAGAGCGAGTTCGTCAGGCAGGTGCAGGGGCAGTCTTAATCGGAGAATCGCTAGTCAAGCAGCCCGATCTTCAGCAAGCCGTTGAAGCGATTTTGGTAAATTCGCGCCGCTGAGCGATCGATTTACTCGCAGGTTTAAAGATTTAAGTGCATACTTAAGTCATGTTGCAGCTTTTTTACAATTCCTAATCCCCAGGTTGCATGGAGCCTATTCCTCTTCCTTCACATATCCACTACGAGTTATTGCTCCAACTGCTTGAACGTCAAACTATGCAAGCAGTTGGATATCAATCTCCCCAGCAGGAGCAAGTGCATGAGCTAATCATCACTTTGCGAAAAGCCTTGTCTCAGCAAAAGCACTTCGAAGAGAGCTGCCAGCGAGCCAATTTGCCGATCGATTACCGCTGGTCGCTGAACTCCACTTCGGCAAACTCACTACCACCGGATCTGTGTCAGCCTCAATCCTAAGCCCAGGCTTGTGCTGGACAAGTGGTTTGACCTGAAAGTAAGTGTTGCTTAAGCAGCAGGCTTAAGCTCTCTTTTTCCTGACAGAACCTCTTCCAGATTAAGTTTTAAAGTCCCTGGCTAATCAGTCTCTGACAAATAGAAATTTAGGGGGCGATTCAGAACCCCTAATCCTGAATCAAACATTCTCCAAGAGTGGCAGTTCAAGAAATTTAGATTGGAAAAGTGCCACTTTGGAATTCATCCGGTAGACTGTTGGCAGCGTCTTTTAGACGGATATTGACCGGATTCTTTCCTGCGTGATTCCCTGGAGGTTGGGAGTGTCCCAGTCCGATGCGCTACACGATCGCAGCATGATACCTCATCCTTCCGCGATGCCAGCAGAGACGATTCCATCCGAATCCACCAGTTTGGCAGAGTCGGGGTTGTCAATTACGGCTGCGGACTATCAGGCATTGCTGAATGAGCTGGAGCAGGCGCGAGACCTCGATCAAGAGCGGACAACTCGCATCCATCACCTGGAGCAAGCTCTCGATCAGGCACTCGCCTATCTGGATGAAGTCAGAATTCAGGTGCAGGAGCAAAGCATTCTTGAAAAACAGCTTGCTGTCACCGAAGAATTTTCTCAGGTGCAGCAGCAGGCGATCGCCCGACTCAAACTTCAGCTTTCGGAGCAGCAGCAGGCAATCGAAACCCAGCGGATCGAAACCCAGCAGCGCGATCAGGCGATTCAGGAGCTATTGCAGTCGATCGAGGCCATGACTCGGCTTCAGCAGCAGGAAGTTGAGCGGTTGCGGCTGCGGCTCGCACAGGATCAGCTCGAAAATCAAAATCAGAGACACCGCCTTGCCAAGCAGATTCAGGACTTACAAGACGCCCTGGACCTACGCCAACAGCGCGTCGTTGAACTCGAATCGGAAACCCTGGCAGCACGATCGCTTTCGGTAACCCTTCAGGGACAGCTCGAAGTCGCTCAACAGCAGATTCACGAGCTTTCAAACCATCTTTTTCAGCAGCAGAGCAGCTATTCCCAGCTCGAAGCACAGCTCAAGCGAATGCAGGCTGCCCTGGTCGAACAGCAGCAGCGTATTGCCCACTGGCAGCAGGTAATTCATCGTACCGAGAGCCAGGGCAAAACCACTCTGGAACGAGATCTAGAAGCCGCCCACCGCCAGGTCGAAAATCTGGAGCAACAGCTTGTTCAGTACACCATTCAGCAAAGCCGCTGGCAGCAACAGCAGCAAGAGCTAGAAGCAGAGCGGGAGCTGCTCCAAGAACGACTCACAACGCTAGAACAACGCATGGCAGAAATGCAGGAGCAGATTTTGCATCAAGCACAGCAGGGAACAGAGTACGAAACTGCTGTGCAATATTGGAAAGATCACTACAATCGCGGGCAGGGACAGATCGCTCAGATCAAAGCCTTAATTCAGCAGCTTCTTACCCATCACGCCTCGGCTCATGCTCTGCCCCCAGAGTTGCTCCAGTCGTTTCAATCGGTTATGGCTCATTCTGCGGAATCTTCTTCCAGCGTTTCTCCGCTACGGCTCACAACGGTTGAACTTCCCGATTTTCTGGTGCGTCGTCGCGCCCAAAATGTAAAAGATCAGGGCAAAGATTCAGGTGCAGGAACTAATCAGGCTTAGTCCTCTTCCTGGTTCGCCAAACGCTTTCATGCTTGTGTTTCAATCCAGACGATCGCACCTTGAGTTCAGACAAAATTGACTTCAGACAAAATGCATTGGGCAGAATTGCTAATCCTAGTTCCCCTTATTTCCCCGATTCCTGCTCCTTCCCAGAGCCATCTCCCAACTGCACCCCATTTGCCTTCCTACATTCCCTCGATTCCCTTATCATCCTTGCAACGTCATGACTGCCTGAAATTTAGAGAATGACAACGTTAGCTTCTGAGCATCAAAAAATTGGATAGGCTTAAAAGTTGTATGATCAGGGTTTGAATCTTATCACAACGAACTCCACAGATCAGAGCAGCAGGACAGAGCAATGGACGATAAGTTAATGTTGATGATTCCGGGTCCAACCCCTGTGCCCGAACAGGTATTGCTGGCACTGGCAAAGCACCCAATCGGACATCGCAGCGGCGATTTTGCCAAGATTATGGCAGAAGTGGTCGAGGGCTTGAAGTGGCTGCATCAAACGCAAAACGATGTGCTGATTCTGGCAGCCAGCGGCACCGGGGCAATGGAAGCCGGAATGATCAACTTCCTGAGTCCGGGTGATCGAGTCCTAGTGGGCAACAACGGCAAATTTAGCGAACGCTGGGCAAAAGTTTGTCAGGTTTATGGCGTCAACGTCGAGCAGGTCACCGCAGAATGGGGCAAGCCTGTTGATCCTGAAGCTTTCCGGGAGCGTCTCGAAGCCGACACCGAAAAGCAAATCAAAGCGGTGATCGTCACCCACAGCGAAACATCAACTGGGGTATTGAACGATCTGGAAACGATCAGCCGGTATGTGAAAGCGCACGGCGAAGCTCTGATCATGGTCGATGCTGTTACCAGTCTAGGTGCAACCAGTGTACCGATCGATGAGTGGGGCTTAGATGTCGTCGCATCTGGTTCACAAAAAGGATTCATGCTGCCGCCCGGATTAGGATTTGTCGCAGTTAGTTCCAGAGCCTGGAAGTCATACGAAACCGCAAAACTGCCGCGCTTCTACCTGGATCTGGGCAAATATCGCAAATCTGCAAAAGAAAACAGCACCCCCTTTACTCCCGCAGTCAATATGTTCTTCGCGCTTCAGGTTGCTCTGAAGCTAATGCAAGCAGAAGGGCTAGAAAATATCTTCGCTCGCCATCGTCGCCATACCGAGGCGACCCGCGCTGCTATGAAAGCCTTGGGACTGCCCCTATTTGCGGCTGACTCGAATGCAAGCCCTGCGATTACTGCCGTTGCTCCAGTCAATGTCGAAGCTGAGCAGATTCGATCGATTCTGAAGAAGAAATTTGATATTATCCTGGCAGGCGGACAAGATCAGCTCAAAGGCAAAATCTTCCGAGTCGGACACCTGGGATTTGTCAGCGATCGCGATATTCTGACTGCAGTAAGTGCGATCGAAGCTGCACTGCAAGAGCTGCACTACGAGAACTCATCTCCTGGCGCTGGCGTTGCTGCTGCTGCTCAGGTATTAACTCAAGCGTAATTCTGCTCAATTTCATCGAATATCTCAACGAGAGGCGAATTATATTTTGCCTCTTTTTGCATTCTTTATAGTAAAAGAGCTGTGCTCATTCAATTACTGCTCCAGGATAGGGAGGCATAATTATCCCAAATTTTTCCTGCCGGCTTTGCAGCTAAATCTGTTGCATTGTCAACCTTTGAGAATTGTGTTTGGACAATTTCCCCATCAGGAACGCCTTCTTTGCCGCGCTTTTGCTGATTAAATTGTACGCCTACAGCTCCCGAAAAGCTTTCACCTAGCA